>JBBQEB010000011.1:0-44661 GCA_038320275.1 Myxococcales bacterium
TGGCCCCAGCAATGGGGGGTGGGGGCGATGCCCCTCCGGGCTGGCCCAGCGAGCCACGCGCGCAGGGCCCCTGCGAGCCGGGGTGGGGCCCCCAGTCCAGCTTCGCTGGCTGGGGCGGGGCAGCATGCCCCGTTTTATTGAGGCGTCGTCTAATGGCAGGACCGCGGGCTTTGAATCCGCTCATGAAGGTTCGAATCCTTCCGCCTCAGCCAACTCTCCGCTCCGGGCGGAGCCGGTGACGCCCGTGCCCAGCGCACCCACGGCGCGCCGGCTCCTGCTGGCTCCGCTCGGCGCGCTCCCGCGCGCGCTCCTCGACGACGTGGCCACCGCGCTCACCCGCTTCTCGGGCGTCGAGGTGATCCTGGGGGCTGCCCTCGCGCGGCCCGCTTACGCCTACAACGAGGGGCGCGGGCAGTACCACACGACCGCCATCCTGCGGCGCCTCTCGCTCCTCCCCCCCGCCAGTCCTCAGGGCCCGGTGCTCGGTCTGACCGACGCCGATCTCTTCGTCCCGGAGTCGCCCTTCGTCTTCGTCGAGGCCGATCGCGCCGCCCGCAGCGCGGTGGTCTCGATCTTCAGGCTGCAGCACGGCCCCGAGGGCCGTCCCGCGGAGCCGGAGCGGCTGCGTCACCGGGTGCAGGCCGAGGCGGTCCACGCGCTCGGGCTCCTGATGGGACTCTCCAACTGCCACGACATCCACTGCGCGATGGCGCTCGCCCACAAGCCTTCCGACACGGATCGCAAGGCCACCACCATCTGTGGCACCTGCGGCGCCGCGCTCGCGAAGAGCGGCGTGTGACACATGACGCCGCTCTGCCAGCGCGCGCGCTCGAGCTGCGGGGCCTGCTGCGGGCTCTATAACCGGCTCGATCTCTCTCGCGCCGGCATGGACGCGCTGCTCGTCCGCCGGACGGAGGCGCTGGCCGACGTGCCGCGCACACCGGCGGGGTTCGCCGGCGCAGTCGCGGGCCTGCGCGCCGGCGAGGAGGCTCCCCTCTTCCCATCGGTGAGGGTCTGCCCCTTGCTGGGCTATCTCGGCAGCGAGCGCACGCGGGTCGGTTGCCTCGGGCATCCGCTCGTCACCGGCGGCATCGACCTGCGAGACGAGGGGGCCTACGACGCGAAGATCTGCGAGAGCTTCCTCTGCCCCAGCCACGCGTGGTTCAGCGAGTCGGAGGCCGAGCTGGTGGTGGAGGTCTGCGGGGCGGACCCCTTCCTCTACGGGCTCGTGGTGACCGACGTTCCGTTCGTGCGCGCCGCGCTCGCGGGTCTGGCCGCGCTCACCGGCACGGCGGTGGAGCGCCGCCACCTCACGCGCGCCCCGGCCCTCGAGGCCATGAAACGGCTCTTCGCGCTCAAGGAGGAGCTCGCGCCCGGCTCCGACGGCCTGTTCGGCGCCTTCCGACCGGGATCGGACGGCGAGCCCGTCCCACGCACCATCGACTACCCGTCACTCCAGCGGGCCAGCTCGCCGTACGACGCGCTGCTCACCTGCGTCGGCGCCGATCCGCGCTCCGGCAACGATCTCGATGCCATGGAAGAGGAGGTGCGCCGCAGGCTCGCGGGGTGCGTTGACGCGCTTTGCGCCTAGAAACGGCGCCGCAAGGACGGTTCCCGTCGCCCCGCGGCCTCCTCGGGCGGGACGTCAGCTTCGAGGCGCCGCCTGGGCCGCGGGCACCGGGGTGGACCCACCCACCGCAGCCCGCGAGCCTCCGAGCTGGACCAGCCCGGCCGCCACGATCTCAGCGACGTCCATCACCCGCAGCTTCTCCTCGTTCCCGGTCTCGTTCACGCCGTCGCGCAGCATGGTCATGCAGAACGGGCAGCCCACCGCCACGATGCCGCCCCCCTGGCCCAGCGTCTCGGCGGCCTCGAGCACCCGGTTCTGGTTCACGCGCGTGCCGAGCTTCTCCTCGAGCCACATGCGGCCGCCGCCCGCGCCGCAGCAGAAGCCCTGGCGCTTGTTGCGCGGCATCTCCTGCACCGCGATACCCACGCTGGCGAGCGCCTCGCGGGGCGCGTCGTACACGCCGTTGTGCCGGCCGAGATAACACGGATCGTGGAACGTGACCGACTGCCCTTCGAGCGCAGCGGCACGGGACGGCTTCAGCCGACCATCGGCCACCAGCCGGGCGATGAGCTCGGTGTGGTGCACCACTTCGTAGGAGCCGCCGAACTGCGGCAGCTCGTTCTTGATGGTGTTCAGACAGTGCGGGCACTGCACCAGCACCTTCTTCACGCCGTAGCCGTTCATGAGCTCGACGTTGGCCGCCGCCTGCGTCTGGAACAGGTACTCGTTGCCGAGCCTGCGGGCGGCGTCGCCGTTGCAGGTCTCCTCCTCGCCCAGGATGGCGAAGGACACCTTCGCCTCGCGCAGGATCTGGACGATGGCGCGGGAGACCTTCTTCTGCCGGTCGTCGAACGCCCCGGCGCAGCCCACGAAGAAGAGGTACTCGAAGTCGCCGCCCGCCGAGGCGCGCGGGATCTCGAGGTCCTCGCACCACTCGGTGCGCTTGTTGGAGCCGATGCCCCACGGATTGCCCTGCGTCTCGATGTTCTTGAAGACGCGGGCCGCCTCGTCGGGGAACTCCGCGTCGACCAGCACCTTGTAGCGGCGCATGTCGACGAGCCGGGGGATGTTCTCGATGAACACCGGGCAGGCCGTCTCGCACCAGCCGCAGGTGGTGCAGGCCCAGAACGTGTCCGGCGGGACCACGGTGGAGATGGCGGGGAGCGCGCTCGCTGCCGCTTCCTTCGCCGCCGGGTCCGTCAGCCGGGCGAGGCGCGTGAGATCGGGAGCGAGATCCACCAGGTGGTGGCGGATGGCGCGGTTCACCTCCTTGTGGCTGAGCGGCTTCCCGGTGACGTAGGTGGGGCAGTGCGTCTGGCAGCGTCCGCACTCGGTGCAACTGTAGGTGTCGAGCCCCTCCTTCCAGGAGAGGTCCTTCACGGAGAGCGTGCCGTAGCTCGCGGCCTCGCTCTCGAGGTCGAGCTTGCGCAGCACCGCCGACGCGGGCGGCAGCGCCCGCACGTAGACGCTGGGAAGGCCCGTGATGATGTGAAAGTGCTTTCCGTAGGGAAGGACGTTGAGGAAGACGACGATGATGACGAGGTGAAGCCAGAATCCCGCCATCCCCAGCGCCTGCACCGAGCCATTGGACGCTCCGAGCGCGCCGTAGATCCCGGCCGCGAGGGAGCCCGCCGGAAGCAGCGGGTCGAACGGTTGCCCGGCGAGGTGGTGGAATGCCCCGTCGAACATCATGTCGGTCAGCATGAGCCCGATGATGAAGCCCAGGATCAGGTTGCCCTCCCAGGAGAGGGTGATGCGATCCGGCTTGGTGACGGTCCGCCGCCACAGGAACGCGGCGGCCGCGACGAGCGCGAGCAGCACCATCACATCCTTCACGAAGAGGTAGGCCCGGCCGAGGGGCGCCTCCGCGCCCAGGAGCGGGAGGTGGAAGCCCGGCCCCGCGAAGCCCATCCCGAAAAGCGTGAGTGTGCGGAGCGCGAGGATGAGGAAGGCGGCGAACACGATGACGTGAAGCACCCCCGGGCCACGCTCCTCTGGGTCCACCATGCGCTTCTGGCCGAAGCCGAAGCGGAGGAGTCCTTCCAGGCGCTCACCGGTGCGGTCGAGGCGGTTCACGCCCCGCAGCGCGAGGAGCGGCACGATCCGGCGCAGCATCGTGAAGGCGAAGAAGCAGCCTGCGAGGAGCAGCAGGAGGGCCGTCAGGATCGGGCTCATGGGCGCCGACGCTAACCCCCCTTTCGAGGGGCAGCAAGGAACCTCAAGGGTTCAGCGCCGCGCTGCGTCGAAACGAAACGAGCCGCCCCCGGGAAGGAGGCGGCTCGGGCGAATCGATGCGGCGACCGCGCTGCTCGGCAGCGCTACTGCTTGAGCACGGGGGCCACGAAGGCGACGCCCGGGAGGATCCCGGCCTGAGCCGGAGCGAGGCAGCCCGTCGCCACGGTTGTCGTGCAGGCCGGCAGCGTGGCCGACGTCGCGGAGATCGCGACGGGGGTGGCGCCTGTCGCGGCGCCACTGATGACGACGAGGCCCAGGGCGTCCGTCGCGGTGCCCTTCACCAAGGTGCCGCCGGGGCCGACGTTGAGGTGCGTGACGGTATGTCCCGCCACGGCAGCGACGGTTGCCCCGGTGACCGGAGTGCCCGCCGCCCTGTCGAGGATGAACGCGAGGACGTAGCCCGTGGTGGCGCTGACGAGGTTCGCGCGCGTGTTGCCAGCGCCGAGGACCGCGATCGCGATCTTGTCTGCGAAGGTGTCGGGAATGACGAAGGCAGGAGCGCTGGCGGCCACGCTGGCCCCGGTTCCAGCGGCGTAGGTCGTGGCAGCGGCAACGCCCGTGCCGGTGGGGGTCGTCTGCTGCTGCGGGCTGCCGGTATCGGTCACGAGAGTGACGAGCCCCAGCGTGGACACGATGGTGGTGCGATCGACGTTCGGAATCGTGTAGCTCGCGTGGTTCGCCGTGGTGGCGACGGGCGTCGCGGCGCTACCGCCGAGCGTCGCCGCGCCCACGGGGTTCGCGCTCCCGGTGGCCGTGGCCGTCAGCAACTTCACCGGATCGACGAGGGTCACGCGCAGCTTCGTCATGTCGGTGATGGACGCGCCGAGTTGCGCAGCCTGAGGAAGGACCTCGAGATCGGTCGCTCCGGAACCCACGAAGGTGAACGAGTTGCCGGAACCGCCGTCGGCCGTACCACCGTCGCCGGTGTTATTGTTATTGTTGTTGTTGCTGTCGCTGCCGCAGGCGAGCGCAGCAGCGCACGCGGTGGCCAGCGAGATCTTCCAGAGGTGGCGCATCGAGACTCCTGTGTTCGAGGGTGCAAAGGAGCGGGCAGCGGCGTAGGGACCGCGCACGCGAGAGGGCTGGGGTGTACCCCCGCCGACCCGCACTCGCCGTCTCCAATTGGGGTGACCGGACCGACGATGACGCGCCGCGTCTCACGGATTGCCGAGCTTCGCTGGCGGTAACAGAACGAGAAGTGCCCCGAGAGGTGCTCGCCGGGCCGGGCGTGATCTGCAAGGCTCTCCCCCACGTTCCTCTCTCGGACGCGACACTCGCCGAACATCAGGAGACCTTTCATGTCCTTCCGCCGAGCTGCCGCAGCGCTCCTCCTCGTTCCGGGCCTGGCGCTCGCGAACGGCTACAACGTACCCAACGTCAATCCACGCGACCTCGCCATGGCGGACTCCGCGCGCGCATCGCAATCGACCGCCGCGGCGGTGTACGCCAATCCCGCGGCCCTGGCGGACGTGCAGGGACTCAACCTCTCGCTCGGCCTCTCGCTGCTCGACCTCCGCACCACCTGGAACGCTCCCGACGGCTTCACGCCAGCGCGACTCCCGAACGGGCAGCCCGGCCGCCTCACCGATTCTCTCGACTTCAAGCCGGTGCCCCCCCCGGCGCTCTTCGTGAGCTACGGAGGAAAGTTCGGCGAGCGCGGCTGGGGGGCGGGCGTGGGCATGAACATCCCGCAGGGAGGGAACGTGTTCTGGCCCGGGGACTGGGCCGGCAGGTTCCGCATCATCACGGTCGATCGCAAGGTGTACGGCTTCTATGGCACCGCCGGCGTGGACATCGTGAAGGGGCTCAAGCTCGGCGGCGGTCTCGTCTACTACTACACGACGGAGACGCTGAACCAGGATGCGGCCAATCTGGGCCTGCCCGACATCGCAAACCCGAACGCCGAGCTGAAGACGTCCGGGGGCGCGCTCGCGTGGGACATCGCGGCCCTCATCACCCCGGTGGAGAGCCTGCCTCTCTCCTTCTCCGTGGACTACAAGCACCAGGGCGTCCAGACGCTGAAGGGCGATGCCAAGTTCACCAACGTCACCCCGGGCATCCTGGCGCTCGATCCGCGCCTGGTGAACCAGTCGGCGACGCACGTGCTCACCATTCCGAACGTCCTCAACGTGAACGCCGCCTATCGGGTGCTGCCGCCGCTCCTCGTGACGGCCGGCTTCACCTTCGATCGCTACGTGGTCTATCCCGAGGACGTCTTCGTCGGCTCCAAGGGCGTGACGGTCTCGGTCCCACGCCACTACTCGAACGGCAACACCTATCGTCTCGGCGCTGAGTACGATCTGTCGGAGAGGTACGCGGTGCGCGCGGGCGTGCTGCGCGACATCTCCGGGCTGAAGCGCGAGACCTATTCGCCGACCCTGCCCGACGCGAACGCCTGGGCGGGAGGGCTGGGGGGATCCGTCCACGTCACCCGCGACCTCGCGATCGACCTCGCGTTCTTCTACGCGAAGCTCGACGAGGTGTCCTCCACCGCAACCACGGACGTTGCCAGCGGCCCCTTCCCCGGCAGGTACGACAGCAAGGTCTTCATCTACAGCGCGGCCGTGGTCTGGGGGCACAAGGCGACCCCCGCCCGCGACGCCGCGATGCGCTGACGGCCGGCCGCACCGGCCCGCCCTGCCGGTGCTGGAGGGCGGGCGGGTAAAGCGTTGGTATCGGCGAGCCCCGACGGCGCGCTGCGGCTCATCAGCTCTCCCGACGTGATCGTTCGCCCCGTCTCAGCGCCGCTCCTCCTCCGGAGGCTTCTTCGGAACCGGGGCGGCGCGAACGCGCCCGTTGCCCTCGCCACTCTTCGGCCCGGGAGCGGCCTGAGCCGCCGGAGCCTGTCGACCGGGGCCCTGGCGCGGGACGGGCGCGGCGCGCAGCGCGCCCGGAACTGGTGCTGCCCTGGCTCCCGATCTCGGGCCGGGTACGACCCCCGGGGCGGAGGCCGCGGAGCCGTTCGGAACGGGTGCGCTGCGGTAGCCGCGCCCGCCGGCACTGGGAACCGGAGCCGGACGGGCTCCAGAAGGCGTCGGCGCTCCAGGCGTTCCGGCGCGGTTGCCGGGCAGCGGCGCCGGAGCGACACCGGACCGGTAGCCCGGCACGGGGGCGACGCCAGGCTGCTGCACAGGCGCGGGCCCGGGAGCGGAGCGATACCCGGGGGCGGGTGCGCTGCCGGAGCGATACCCGGGCGCCGGGGCCGGGGCGACGCCGGGGCGGTAGACCGGCACCGGAGCGGGGCGCGACCAGTAGGTGGGCGGCGCCGGACGCACGGCGCTGTAAGGGCCCCGGTAGGCGTAGCCGCGCCGAGGAGTGAACACCCAGTTCGTATCCCGAGGCGGGCGGTAGTCGTGCACGTGCGGGCCCGGAATGGTGCACCAGCCGCCGCCCGGGAGCGGATGCCCCTCGTAGTACGTGACGGCCACCGGGCCGCGGTAGGCGTAATAGCCGTTCTCCTGGACGTAGTACTGCGGCGCCGCCGGGTAGAAGTCGTGGACGTGCGGGCCGTCGATGTAGCACCAGCCGCCGTCGGGGAGCGCGTGCTCGCCGTAGTAGGACACCTGCGCCTGCGGAGGTGGAGGCGGGGCCGGTGGACCGCCGCGGGCGTGCACCATGCAGCCGGAGGCGGAGAGGGTGAGAACGGTGAGGAGAATGAGCCGGCGCATGGGTGACCTCCGGGCGTACCGCAGCCTCGCCCATGCTTAGGACGTGGCGGTGGCCAGGTCCATTCAACGGCCGTGCGAGGGGCGAAGGATCAGTGCACCGTGTGCACGAGCGAGGTCCCCGCGCGAAGCGTGAGGTAGCGCTTCAGCAGGGTGCGGTACTCCCTCGAGGAGCGCGCCCCGCCCACCAGCCAATCGTCCGCGATGACGAGGCCGGGGCTGCGCTCCACGCCCAGGTCGCGCGCCTCCTCGATGTCCTCGCGAACCGCGCGCTCCGTCCCTGGCGCCGCGAACGCCGGGATGAAGCGGGCGAGGTCGATCCCGGCGCGCGCGGCGAGCTCGACGATGACGTCGGAGCGCGATACGTCGAGGCCTCGGACCAGCGCCGCCTCGCGCAGCCTCTCGCGGAGCACCGAGGCTGCCGCGCGGCCCTGCAGGCCCGCTGCCGCCACCGCGATGAGCGCCGGTGCCGAGCTGGTGGGCGGCGCGCCGTCGCCGTCCCACAGCTCCGGCGAGAAGGGCGGCGCGTCCGGTTCCTTGGCGGCCCGGGCGAGCTCGCGGGCCCGGGCCCGGCGCTCGGCGGCGGTGGGCGCGCGCGCTTCCCAGCGCCTGGGCAGCGGGGCGTGCGCGATCGCCGTGAACCGGCCGTGCAGCTCCTCGGCCGCGCACGCGATCCGGCGCTCCGCGATCCAGCACCACGGATCGAGGAGATCGCCGTGGAGGACGAGCGAGTACGGCGCGTTGACGTTCCGTGAGGGCACCCGGGATGCATCATCCCCCGCGGACGGGCTGCGTAGAAGAGGCAAGCAGGCGAGGCCTCCGCGTTCCGGAGAGGGGTGCATGTGCGCGCAACGGGCAGCTGTGCGCGCCGGGCGACGACCCGCGGGCTTTCCCGAACGTCAAATGAGGCGCGCTTTCGACCAGCCCGCGGCGTGCGCGCGCCCCACGCCCACCGCGTGCTCGACGATTGCGCCCGCGATGTCGATGCCCGTGGCGCGCTCCAGCCCCTCGAATCCCGGTGAGGAGTTCACCTCCATGATCTTGGGCCCGTCGTCCCCTTCCAGCATGTCGACGCCGGAGACCTCGAGCCCGATCACCCGGGCCGCCTTCACCGCAGCCTCGGCGTAGGCGCGTGGCAGCTCGATCGCCTGACCCTCCCCGCCGCGGTGGAGGTTGGAGCGGAACTCGCCGGCGCGCGCCGTGCGGCGCATCGCGGCCACGACCCGGTCGCCCACCACCACGGCGCGCACGTCCCTGCCCCGCGACTCCTGGATGAGCTCCTGGATGAGGATCTCCTGGCCGAGGGTCCAGAGCGTGTCCAGCATGCCCTCCACCTCGGCCATCGAGCTCGCGATGAGAACGCCCACGCCCTGTGAGCCCTGGAGGAGCTTCATGATGCAGGGAAGCCCGCCCACCTCCTCGACGGCCCGGGGCACCCCATCGGGATAGCGGCACGTCACCGTGCGCGGAATGTCGACCCCGAAGCGCGAGAGGAGCTGGAGCGCCCGCAGCTTGTCCCGCGCGCGGGCGATGGGGACGGAGTTGTTGAGCACCGCCACGCCCATCATGTCGAACTGGTTCACGACCGAGAGGCCGTAGCCGGTCACCGACGCGCCGATGCGCGGGATGACCACGTCGACGCCGGTCACCTCCACTCCACGGTGCACGACCCGGGGGCTGCCGCAGGCGAGGACGAGATCGCAGCGAAGCGTGTCGAGCACCCGCACGCGGTGGCCGCGCGCGCGGCCCGCCTCCACCAGCCGGCGCACGGAGTGGAGCTTCCGGTTGCGGGAGAGGATGACGATGGAGGAACGCCCCGGCATGCGACGGGGTCCGGCGGCGGGCGGTCGCGCCGCGCCCTTCGTCTCGGAGCGCCGGGGGGGCATGCGTCGGGACAACATTAGGACGGCGGAGCGCTCGAGGCCAACGCGGCTTCCTCGCGCCGGGCCTCCGTTGCCCCCCCGGGAGCCGTGAGCTACAACCCCGGCTTTCCCGAGGGGTCACCTTTGGCCGTGGATTACAAGGACACCGTCCATCTGCCGCGGACGGACTTTCCCATGAAGGCGAACCTCCCGCAGCGGGAGCCCGAGATCCTGCGCGCCTGGGAGGAGGAGGACGTCTTCGCGAAGCTCCTCGCGCGGAACGCCGCCCGCCCTGGAGCGAAGAGGTTCCTCCTTCACGACGGCCCGCCCTACGCCAATGGCGACATCCACATCGGCCACGCGCTCAACAAGATCTTGAAGGACGTGGTGGTGAAGTCGCACGCCATGCGCGGGGACGTGGCGGAATACCTGCCGGGCTGGGACTGCCACGGGCTGCCCATCGAGCTCAAGGTCGACAAGGAGCTCGGGGCGAAGAAGCGGGAGATGAGCCGGCCCGAGGTGATCCTCGCCTGCCGCCGCTCGGCGGTGAAGTGGATGGTGCGTCAGCGCACCTCCTTCAAGCGGCTGGGCGTGCTGGGCCGCTGGGATGCGCCGTACACCACCATGAGCCACGGGTACGAGGCGGCCATCGTGCGCACGCTCGCCACCGCGGCCGAGAAGGGTTTTCTCTACCGGGGCAAGAAGCCGGTCTACTGGTGCATCCACGACCGCACCGCGCTGGCCGAGGCGGAGGTGGAGTACGCCGAGCACGTCTCGCCCTCGATCCACGTCGCCTTCGACCTCATCTCCCCGCTCCCTGCGGCCGCGCTGACCGGCCGCCCGGTGCGGCTCGTCATCTGGACCACCACGCCGTGGACCTTGCCGGCGAACCTCGCCATCGCCGCTCACCCAGACCTGGAGTACGTGGCGTACGCACTGGGCGAGCGGCCGGTGGTGGTGGCGAAGGAGCTTTTGGCGGCCTTCCTCGCGGCGTGCGCGGGCGGCGCGGAGGTCGATCCGGCCAAGGTGCTGGCGACCTTCACCGGACGTGAGCTGGAGGGCCTCCGCTACAGCCATCCCTTCATGCCGCGCGAGGGCGCCGTCATCCTGGGTGAGCACGTCACGCTGGAGGCGGGCACCGGGCTCGTCCACACCGCGCCCGGCCACGGCCAGGAGGACTACGAGGTCGGCCAGCGGTACGGCCTGCCCATCCTCACGCCGGTGGACGGCGCCGGCCGCTTCACCGCCGAGGCAGGGCGGTACGAGGGGCGGCCCATCTTCGATGCGAATCCGACCATCGTCGCCGACCTGGCCGCGTCGGGGCACCTGCTCTCCCCTCCCGAGACGACGCTCCGGCATCCCTATCCGCACTGCTGGCGGTGCCACCGCCCGGTCGTCTTCCGCGCGACCGACCAGTGGTTCCTGTCCCTGGAGCACGCCGGCCTGCGCAGCCGGGCGCTCTCCGAGATCGCCAAGGTGCGCTGGATCCCGCGCTGGGGCGAGGAGCGCATCTCGAACATGATCGCGAACCGCCCGGACTGGTGCCTCTCGCGCCAGCGCACCTGGGGCGTGCCCATCCCGGTCTTCTACTGCGAGGGGTGCCAGGAGCCGCTCGTGTCACCCTCGGTGATGCGCCGGGTGGCCGACGCGTTCGCAGAGGACGGCATCGAGGCCTGGTACGAGCGCGCGCCGGCCGACTTCCTGGGGGCGGAACGCTGCGGCGGCTGCGGCGGCGGCGCCTTCCGGCGCGAGGGGGACATCCTCGACGTGTGGTGGGACTCCGGCGTGTCTTGGGCGGCGGTGTGCGAGCCGAACCCCGACCTGGGCGTGCCGGCCGACCTCTACCTCGAGGGCTCCGACCAGCATCGCGGCTGGTTCCACTCCTCGCTCCTCACGGCGGTGGCGCTGCGGGGCGAGGCGCCCTACCGGGCGGTGCTGACGCACGGCTTCGTCCTCGACGCCAAGGGCAAGGCCATGTCGAAGAGCGCCGGAAACGGCGTGGACCCCGAGGAGGTCATCGCGAAGTACGGCGCGGACGTGCTGCGGCTCTGGGTGGCTGCGTCCGACTACCGCGACGACGTGCGCATCGGGCCGGAGATCCTGGCCGGCCTGGCCGAGGGCTACCGGAAGATCCGCAACACCGTGCGCTGGGCCATGGGGAACCTCGACGGCTTCGATCCTGCGCGCGACGCGGTGCCGATGGAGGAGCTGGAGCCCATCGACCGCTGGGCCGTGGCGCGGCTCGCCGCTTGGGTCGCCAAGGTGAAGAAGGCGTACGCCGACTACGAATTCCACCTCGCCTACCACGCCACGGTCCAGCTCTGCGCGGTGGAGCTGTCCGCGGGGTACTTCGACATCGTGAAGGACCGGCTTTACACCGCCCGGAAGGACGGAAAGGCGCGCCGCAGCGCCCAGACCGCGCTGTACCTCGTCGCGGGCGACCTCGTCCGCATGCTGGCGCCGGTGCTCTCCTTCACCGCCGAGGAGGCCTGGGGCTTCCTTCCGGGCGGGGAGGACCTCGACAGCGTGTTCTACGCGGGCTTTCCGGAGCGGAAGCGCCCGCCCGACGCGGACGCGCTGGAGGCCCGCTACGGCGACCTCCTCGCCGCCCGCGGGATTGCCCTCAAGGCGCTGGAGGAGGCGCGCAAGGCCAAGGTCATCGGCTCGGGGCTGGAGGCCGCCATCACATTTCGCGCC
Organism: Myxococcales bacterium; assembly: GCA_038320275.1. Taxonomy (GTDB): domain Bacteria; phylum Myxococcota; class Myxococcia; order Myxococcales; family Anaeromyxobacteraceae; genus Anaeromyxobacter_A. The sequence continues at coordinate 12,030 of JBBQEB010000011.1, forward strand.
GGGCCTGCACTTCTCGCCAAGCTGCGCGCCTCGGAGGCGGAGCTGCCCGCCATCTTCCTCGTCTCGAAGGTGACGCTGGCCGAGGGCGCGGACGGGGCGGAGGAGGTGCTGGTGGAGAAGGCGCCTGGCGCGAAGTGCGTCCGCTGCTGGGGCTGGTACGAGGACGTGGGAAGCGATTCCGCCCGTCCGGAGATCTGCGGGAAGTGCGCCGCGGCGCTCGCATGAGTCGCGGCGGGGGCAAGTGGACGCTGCTCGCGGCGGTCTCCCTCGTGGGTCTCGCGGCCGATCAGCTCACCAAGTTCCTGGCGGTCGATCGGCTCACCTCGGCCTTCCAGCGCGCGGGCGCGCACGACCTCGCCGCGAAGCTCGCAGCGTACTGGCGGCTCCACCACCTGGAGCCGCTCGCGACCGAGCCGTACTACGTGTACCGGCCGCTCTGGCGCATGAGCTACGTCGAGAATCCCGCGGCCGCGTTCAGCATGTTCCGGATGGTCCCGCCCGACCTGCGCTACGCCATCTTCCTCGGCGTCTCCGCCGTGGCGGTGGTCTTCGTCTTCTTCTACTACCGGCGCCTGGACGAGCGGTCGCGGCTCATGCAGCTCGCGCTCGCCCTCGTGCTCGCCGGGACGGTGGGCAACCTCGTCGATCGCCTCGCCCGCCGGTACGTCATCGACTTCGTCGAGTGGTACTGGTGGAAGCGGCCCGACCTCATCTGGCCCACCTTCAACGTGGCCGACGCCCTGCTCGTCACCGGGATCGCGCTCCTGCTGGTGGTTCCGACCCCGCGCCCGGCCGGGGAGGCGGGCAGCCTGAGGAGCGCCGGGAGGAGGGGCGCGCTCCCCAAAATCTAGCGCCTCTTCCCCCGCGCCGCGTCCGCCGCATGCTCCCCGTCCTCTTCACGCTCCACGTCCCCGCCGCGGTTGTCCCTGCGCTGGTCGCGCTGGCGGTGGTGATCGTGGCGCTCGCGCGGGCGTGGTCCTTTCGGCGGCAATCCGCGCGCGCCGGAGAGCGGGTGAGCTGGGGAGCGGCGCTGTGGGACGACAAGCTCGCCCTGGCGGCGCTCGCCTTCGCGGCCGCGCTGGCCTGGCGCGGCGGGCTCCTCGCCGGGCCGCTCCTGCTGCCGCTGCAGACCTACGGCATCCTCGTCGCAGCGGGCTTCCTCGCCGGCATCCTCCTCGCGCAGCGGGAGGCGCGGCGAGCGGGACAGGACGCCGAGCGCATCGGCGAGCTCGCCTTCTGGGTGCTGGTCTCCGCGCTGGCGGGGAGCCGCCTCTACTTCATCGCGGTGAACTGGCGCGACTACACCGGCGCCCATGCGTGGACGAAGCTCGGCGGGCTGCCCCTGCCGCGCGTGCTCGCCCTGTGGGAAGGTGGGCTCGTCTTCTACGGTGGGTTCATCGCCGCCGCGCTCACCGGCGTCGTGTACCTGCGCCGCTGGCACCTACCGATCCTGCCCTACGCCGACACCGTCATCCCCTCGGTGGCGCTGGGACACTTCTTCGGCAGGCTGGGCTGCTTCGCGGCGGGCTGCTGCTGGGGAGAAGCTTGCCCCGCCGGCCTGCCCTGGTCGGTGCGCTTTCCCCCGGGCTCGCTCGCGTACGAGACGCTCGCCGAGCGGCCCGGGGCGTCGCTCCTCGCGCTCGGCCACGCGACCACCCTGCCGCTCCATCCCACGCAGCTCTACGAGGCCTTCGGGGAGCTCGGACTGTTCCTCGTCCTCGTGCTGGTGGTGCGCCCCAGGAAGCGCTTCGACGGGCAGGTCCTCGCGACCTGGCTCGCCGCGTATGCGCTGCTGCGGGCGACGGTGGAGGTCTTCCGAGGCGACGTGGAGCGGGGCGTCGTGGCGGGGCTCGGGGTGGGGCAGTGGACGTCCATCGCCATCCTGGGCGCTGCGGCGCTGGTCTGGGCCGCGGGGCGGCGGGGCGGGCTCGCCGGGCGGGCGGACGGAGGCTTGCCGCGGGCCACCTGAACATGCGGGCTCGCGCGCTTCGCGCCGCCGGCTCGTGCACGGTACAGTTGAGCCATGGCTCCCCCGCAGCGGCCTGGCGCGAAGGGCTCACCGGGCTCGTCCGGTGACGCGCGCGCCTTGGGCGAGGCCGACCGGCGCGAACGCCACCAGACGGAGGAGCTCGCCGAGGCGTGCGCTCGGACCGAGGAGGAGCTGGAGGGGCTGAAGGCTCGCTTCGAGATGTACTTCCTCGGGGTGGAGCGCAGGGAGCCAGCCCGCGAGCGCGGCGAGATGAGGCGGCGGGTGCTGCAGCTCAAGGCCGAGCTCACGCGGAACACCGGCCTGCGCTTCCGCATCGACACGTTGCACGCGCGCTTCCTGTCGTACGAGCGCATGTGGACCCGCTCCTCGCGCGAGAAGGAGGACGGGACCTACCGGCGGGACCTCGTGCGCGCGCGCAGGCACGCGCATGCGCCAGCAAAGTCCGCGGCCCCGGAGGCGGCCGGCGGAACGACCCCAGCCACCGCCGAGAAGCCGGCCCCTCCGCCGCTACCGGCCCCCTCGACAGCGATGCCCAGAGGGCCCGGCGAAAAGAGGCTGCGCGCACTGTTCGACGAATACGTGCAGGCGAGGCGGAGCTGCAACGAGGACGTCTCGCGCGTCTCCTACGAGGCGCTCTCGCGTGCGGTGCTGAAGCAGGTGCCGGAGCTCATGGCGAAGTACAAGGCCACGTCGGTGGACTTCAAGGTGGTCATCCAGGGAGGCAAGGCCGTGCTGAAGGCCGTGCCGCGGGCCTGAACCACGACGGTGACGGGCGGGGGGGGGAGGTCCCGTATGACTGAACCGGCCGAGCACCCAACCGGAGCCGGCCATCGCTCGGTCGGGGGGCTGCCGATATCTGGGGCCGATTCATAGCCTCTCTCCAGCGGGCAACTTGCCGCGCCCCACGGAGGCTACCTGCCCAAGCCCACCTTCATCCTGGTCGCGACCGCCCTCTTGCTCGGCTGCGCGCGCTCGGCTCCCGCGTCCTTGCCCACGGCGGAGGCCTCCCAGGCCTCGCTGGAGGCACACCGCGCTCGCTGGCAGGCGGAGGAAGCAGCGCTCCACGGCGTGCTCGACGGCATCGAGGAGCGGCTCCTCACCGATCAGGGGCGGGTGCACCTCTGGGCCGAGCTTCGCGAGCGTCACGGCAGCGTGAGCGCGCTCGCGGCGAGGAACCTCGGCCAGCATGCCGGTGCCGTCGCCGCCTACCAGACCAAGCAGCACGACAAGGGGGCAGCGCTGGCGAAGAAGAACCGCATCGCCTCGCGCACCCTCACCGCCGCGGAGCGAAGCGAGGCCGGAACGGTGCGGTAGCTTCGCTGTTGCCTTCCCCGCTGCCCGATCGTACAAAAGCGCCCCGCGCCGGCGGAGCTCGTTCGCCGGCTGACAGGACGCCTGGGTAGCTCAGTCGGTAGAGCAGGGGACTGAAAATCCCCGTGTCGCTGGTTCGATTCCGGCCCCAGGCACTTCAGCACCGGTCTTGGCCGCGGCGCTTGGCGTGCCCGCCGCAAGGCGTGCGGCGCGGTCGCGAGCGGCGCCGGGCCGCCCCCCGGCTAGCTCTGCGGCGCGATGCGCGCCAGCATCGTCTGGATCTGCTCCGCGTGGTGCCGGATGATATCCGGCGAAGTGCCCCACGACTCCGCCTTCCGGGCGAGCACCTCGATGGCGCTCCGGAGCGAGGCGACGGTGGGCCGATCGTAGTCGCCCCCGGACTCCTGGAACGCGAGCCGCACGGCGCCAGCGATGTTGCTCCGGAGCGCGGCCTCGTTCGTGCTCGTCGACCCGAGCTTCACCTTCGCGCGCGCGAGCGTCTCGCTGTGCGCGAAGTAGAAGCACTCGACGACGAGGTCCCGCGCCTTGGGCGGCGTGAGGCTGTCGGTGTCGACGTGGGGCAGGTTCCAGAGCGCCTCGCCATCGACGACCGACGGGCTCCAGCCGATGAAGCAGGGCAACGAGAATCGTCAGGATTGCGCGCCCTTCATGCCAAACGCGATGGAATGCGTCCCTACGTTTGCAGCGACGCCGCGAAGAGGCCTCTGGGCGAGCGGCACGGGCTCATCTGCGGATTCCTCACTTGCTGCTTAGACTTCTTTACGAGCTTCGTGGATCCAAGCCGGTGCTCGGGGGACACGTAGCCTCATGACCAACAACCCGAATCGTGGCGTGGTCGCTTCCGTACGCGGCAGTGTCGTCGATGTCAGGTTCGACGACAATTTGCCGCCCATCTACTCGGTGCTGCGCACGGGGGCCGAAGGCAGCGTCATCATCGAGGTCCTCGCCCAGCGCGACGCGCACCACGTGCGTGGAATTGCATTGACGCCGACACAGGGTCTTGCGCGTGGTATGACGGTGGAGGATTCGGGGGGACCGCTCACGGCCCCCGTGGGCAAAGGGATTCTTTCCCGGATGTTCGACGTGTTCGGCCACGTCATCGATCGCAAAGCCGCGTTGTCCGACATGGAGTGGCGTTCCGTGCATCGGGCGCCGCCGCCGCTGGCGCGACGTTCCACCAGGTCAGAGGTCTTCGAGACGGGGATCAAGGTCATCGATGTGCTGGTGCCGCTCGAGCGCGGCGGTAAAGCGGGTCTGTTCGGCGGAGCCGGCGTGGGCAAGACGGTGCTGCTCACCGAGATGATCCACAACATGGTCGGCCATCAAGAAGGCGTGAGCATCTTTTGCGGCATCGGCGAGCGCTGCCGGGAAGGCGAAGAGCTCTACCGCGAGATGGAAGAGGCGGGCGTGCTCCCGCACATGACGATGGTGTTCGGACAGATGAACGAACCTCCGGGCGCCCGCTTCCGGGTTGGGCATGTCGCCCTGACGATGGCCGAGTACTTCCGCGACGACGAGCACCGCGACGTGCTGCTTCTCATCGACAACATCTTCCGCTTCATCCAGGCCGGCATGGAAGTATCGGGCCTCCTCGGACAGATGCCGTCGCGGCTCGGCTATCAGCCGACCATGGGCACCGAGCTCTCCGGGCTGGAGGAGCGCATCGCAAACACCGATGCGGGCGCCATCACGTCCATCCAGGCCGTGTACGTGCCGGCCGACGATTTTACCGATCCAGCGGCGGTCCACACCTTCTCGCATCTCTCCGCCTCCATCGTACTTTCGCGCAAGCGGTCGAGCGAAGGTCTCTATCCGGCAATCGATCCTCTCCAGTCCAGCTCCAAGATGGCCACGCCCGGCATCGTGGGCGAGCGGCACTACCTCCTTGCACAGGAGATCCGGCGCACCCTCGCGCAGTATGCCGACCTCAAGGACATCATTGCGATGCTTGGCCTGGAGCAGCTCTCGCCCGCGGACCGCAAGGTGGTTGCGCGGGCCCGCCGGCTCGAACGCTTCCTGACGCAGCCCTTCTTCACGACCGAGCAATTCACCGGTCACAAGGGAAAGCTCGTCAGCCTCGACGACTCCCTGGACGGATGCGAGCGAATCCTGCGCGATGAATTCAAGGACTACCCAGAGAGCGCGCTCTACATGATTGGGGGGATCAACGAAGCAAGGAAGGACGGCAAAGGCGGGCAACCCATCGCGCCAGTCGATCCTGCGCCAACACCCGAAGCCAAGGACGCCGCAAAGCCGACCGCAACATCGCATTGATGGCCGAACATGCCGCCGAGGCTCATGAAACTCAAAGTTGTGCTGCCCTTCGGGGTCTTTGCCGAGAAGTCTGCCGTCACGCGCATCGTCGCGGAGACCCCTGAGGGCTCGTTTGGCATCTTGCCACACCGACTCGACTGCGTCGCCACGCTCTCGCCCGGCATCCTGATCTACGAGACCGAATCGGATGGCGAAGTCTATGTCGCGATAGATGAGGGGGTACTCGTCAAGGCCGGCTTTGACGTTCTCGTGTCCGTGCGCCGCGCGATCGGCGGAACCGACCTCGGATCATTGCGCGGCTCGGTGGAAGAGGAGTTCCTGGCGATCGACGAGCAGGAGCAGACCCTGCGCACGGTCATGGCGAAGATGGAAAGCGGGTTTCTACGTCAGTTCGCGAGGTTTCACCGTGAATGATGGGCCGAACGGGAAGTCCCCCGGCAACGGTGAGACGTTCGCCGTGAAGGTCAGCGCCAAGGTGTTGCGCAAGATCAAGGCGCGGCGCAACCCCACCCAGGTCTGGTTCGGCCTCGGGATGATGGGGCTCATCGGCTGGTCCGTGGTGGTTCCAACCCTGCTCGGCGCGGCACTGGGCCTCTGGATCGACGGTCGCCATCCGGGAAACCACTCCTGGACCCTCGCGCTGCTGGTGGCTGGACTCGCGATGGGCTGCCTCAACGCGTGGCACTGGGTTGCGAAGGAAGACAAGGCCATGCGCGACCCACAGGACAATGACCATGACTAGGCTGCCAACGTTGATCCTGGCGTGCATGGCGGGAGGAGGCCTGGGCACGGTGTTCTTCGGTGGCCTCTGGTGGACGCTTCGCAAGGGCATCTCATCCAATCACCCCGCGCTCTGGATCGTCGGCAGCGCACTGCTGCGCATGGCTGTGACCATTTCCGGATTCTACGTCGTCTCCGCTGGTGAGTGGGCGCGGCTCCTTTCGTGCCTCCTCGGCTTTTCTGTCGCACGCGTGGCCACGACGTGGCTGACCCGACAATCGGGAGAACGCCGCATTCGCAGCCCGGCACATGAGGCCCGCCATGCATCTTAGTCCGGACCAGGTGATCTTCTGGCAGCATGGGTTTCTGAAGCTCAACGCTACCATCGTGTTCACGTGGGGGCTGATGATCGTGCTTGCCGTGGGTTCCAAGCTGATCACGCGCAAACTGTCGCTGAACCTGAAGCGATCTCGCTGGCAGAACGCCCTGGAGATGGTCGTCACCTCCATCGAGACGCAAATCGAGGAAGTCGGCCTTCAACATCCCGAAAAGTACCTCGGATTCCTCGGCACTCTCTTCCTGTTCCTGGCCACGGCTGCCTTGTTCACGGTCATCCCCGGCTACGAGCCCCCAACCGCTTCGCTGTCCACCACCGTGGCACTTGCGCTGTCCGTGTTCGTGGCCGTGCCGCTCTTCGGCATCGAGGACCAGGGCGTCGGCGGCTACCTCGAGTCGTATGTCGAGCCGACGATCATCATGCTGCCATTCAATATCATCAGCGAAATATCCCGAACACTGGCCCTGGCGGTCCGACTCTTCGGCAACATGATGAGTGGCGCAATGATCATCGCCATCCTGCTCACCATCACCCCGTTCATCTTTCCAATCTTCATGACGGCGCTCGGCCTGCTCACCGGCATGGTGCAGGCCTACATCTTCAGCATCCTGGCAGCGGTCTATATCGCCGCGGCCACGCGCGCCCGCAAACCAAAGCCCGAGCCGGCGGCGGCCACTTGAGGCAGCGATGAACCCATCCAAGGAGACACCATGGAAAGCATGACGATCATCGCGGTGGCATCTATTGTCATCGCTGGCATCACCACGGCATTTGGTACCATGGGGCCTGCTCTCGCGGAAGGAAGGGCAGTTGCGACGGCGTTGAGCTCGCTGGCCCAGCAGCCCGATGCATCCTCCACCATCACGCGAACACTGTTCGTCGGTCTGGCGATGATCGAGTCGTGTGCCATCTACTGCTTCGTGGTCTCGATGATCCTGATCTTCGCGAACCCATTTTGGCACAGCGTCATCGATAAAGCTGCGGGGAAATGATTCATGCTCATCGATTGGTTCACCGTCGGGGCACAGGCGCTCAACTTCCTCATCCTGGTGTGGTTGATGAGGCGCTTTCTCTACAAGCCCATCCGGCAGGCCATCGATGAGCGGGAGAAGCGCATCGCATCCGAGCTGGCGGATGCGGACGCGAAGAAGGCCGAGGCCAAGGGAGAGCGCGACGAGTTCCAGCGCAAGAACGAGGAGCTCGATCAGCAGCGCGGCGCGCTCCTCGGCAAGGCGACGGAGGAAGCGAAGGCCGAGGGCCAGCGGCTCATCGAGGAAGCGCGCAAAGCAGCGGACATCTTGAGCGCGAAGAGGCAGGAAGCGCTGAGAAACGAGGCCCGCAACCTGAATGAAGCCATCGGTCGCCGGGCGCAGAGTGAAGTGTTTGCCATTGCTCGAAAGACGCTGACGGACCTTGGAGGACGGAGCCTCGAGGCGCGCATCGCCGAGGTCTTCATCCGCCGCGTGCGGGAGATGGATGGACCCGCGAAGGGAGGACTCGCCGAGGCCCTGAGGACTGCGTCTGAACCAGCGCTCGTGCGCAGCGCGTTTGATCTGCCAGCAGAACAGCGCGCCGCAATACAGGCGGCGCTGCGCGAAACCTTCTCGGCGGCGGTCCGCGTTCGCTTCGAGAGCGCCCCCGACCTGATCGGCGGCATCGAGCTCACCACCCAGGGACAGAAGGTGGCTTGGAGCATCGCCGACTATCTGGGGTCGTTGGAGAAGGGGGTCGAGGACCTGTTGAAGGCACACGAGGAGCCTGGACCCAAGGCCAAGGCTGCCGCCGACGTGACAACGAAGATCGCCAGGCGCGCATACGAACTGTACGAAGAGCGAGGCCAACGGAGCAACTCTGCCGGCCAGGACTGGAGCCAGGCGGAGCGGGAAGTTCGGGAAGGCGCCGGCGAACCCAAGCCCACCCTTGAAACCGAGGTGAAGCCAGACACCACGGTAAAGCTTGCCCCGGACGCCGCGGCGGGACCGAAACCGGACGCGAAGGCCGACCCCAAGCTCGAGGCGAAGCCACCGCCAAAAGGGGAAGCCGCGGTCGGGACGAAGTCCGAGGAACGTCAGCCCCCGACGAAGAGCGCATGAAGATGGAACCCGAGCGTCTTCAAGCCGTTCTCGACCGGGCGTTCGCTGAACTGACCCAGGTGGTGAAAGACTTCACCCCAGTTCTCGCGCCGCGCGAGGTGGGCACGATCACGACGGTCTCCACGGGCATCGCCAAGGTCGTCGGGCTCCCCAATGTAGGCTTCGAAGAGCTGATCAAGTTCCCCGGCGGAGGGTTCGGCATCGCGTTCAACGTGGACGAGGATGAGATCGGCGTCGTGCTGCTTGGCGAATACTGGCACCTGCACGCTGGCGATGAGGTCGAGCGGACGGGCCGAGTCATGGACGTGCCGGTGGGCGATGGGCTGCTGGGACGCGTGATCGACCCGCTCGGCCAGCCGCTGGACGGCGATGGACCGGTCACTGCCAAGGGGCGCCTGCCCATCGAGCGGCCAGCTCCTCACATCATGGATCGAGCGCCGGTCACGGTTCCGCTCCAGAGTGGCCTGAAGGTCATCGATGCGCTCATTCCCATCGGACGCGGCCAGCGCGAGTTGATCCTCGGCGACCGGCAGACGGGCAAGACGGCGATCGCGATCGACACCATCCTGAACCAGCGGGATCAGAACGTCGTGTGCGTCTACTGCGCCATTGGCCAGCGTGCCTCTGCCGTCGCCAAGGCCGTTGCTGTCCTCCGGGAGAAGGGCGCTCTGGATTACACGGTCGTGGTCGTGACCGAAGGCAATGACCCACCAGGCCTCGCCTTCATCGCTCCCTACGCTGCGACCAGCATCGCGGAGCACTTCATGGAGGCCGGCCGCGACGTGCTCGTCGTCTACGACGATCTCACACATCACGCGCGCGCCTACCGCGAGCTTTCGCTGCTGCTGCGCCGCCCCCCGGGTCGCGAAGCATTTCCCGGGGACATCTTCTACATCCACTCCCGGCTGCTCGAACGGTCCACGCGCCTCCGCGAGGAGCTCGGGGGTGGCTCCCTGACGGCGCTGCCCGTGATCGAGACCGAGGCGCAGGACATTTCCGCCTACATCCCGACGAACCTGATCTCCATCACCGACGGGCAGATCTACCTGTCGCCATCGCTCTTCGAGTTGGGTGTGTTACCCGCGGTGGACGTCGGGAAATCGGTGTCGCGCGTCGGGGGAAAGGCACAACGGGCGGCGTATCGCGCCGTGGTGGGTGATCTCAAGCTCGCCTACGCGCAGTTCGAGGAGCTCGAGACTTTTGCTCGGTTCGGGGCTCGGCTCGACGAAGATACGCGAAAGACCATCGAGCACGGGCGGCGAATCCGCGCCTGTCTCAAGCAGCCGGAGTTCAGCCCGGTCCCCGTGCCCGCGCAGATCACGGTCCTGCTGGCGCTCTCCGAGAGACTTCTCGACATGGTGCCGATGGATCAGATGAAGGAGGCCGAACAGGCGTTGCACGCGGCGGCGGGAACCATCCCGGCCGAGGTGTGCGCAAGGTTCGACACGGCCAAGACGCTCAGCGACGACGATCGAAAGGCAATTGTCGACATTGCCAGGCAGTCGGTCGTACGTTTCCAACCCAAATCGGAGACCAAGCCGGAAGTCAAGCCAGACGCCAGGGTCGATCCCTCGCCAAGACCCGGATCGAAGCCGAAGGCCAAGGCGATCGTACCCCCGGCGAAGCCAGGCGGGGAAGCGGCATGAGCGAAAGCACCGCCTCCCTGCGCCACAAGCTCACCAGTGCCGGCGACCTTCAATCCGTCGTACGAACCATGAAGGCGCTGGCCGCGTCGAGCATCGGACAATACGAGAGCTCGGTGCGCGCTCTCTCCGACTACTACCGGACCGTGGAGCTGGGGTTGAGCGTGTGTCTTCGGCAAAACGGTCCCAGCGCTTCGATCGTTACGGGATACGCAGAGGCAGATGCGGGGCCGATCGGGGCCATCGTGTTCGGGTCCGACCAGGGCCTCGTCGGCCAGTTCAACGACCTGGTCGCGGACCATGCGATTGCGACACTGGCACCGCTGTCCGGAAAACCTCGAGTGTGGGCCGTGGGCGAGCGCGTTCATGCGCGGCTCGTGGATGCGGGCCTGCCGGTGATCGGGCTCTTCCCGGTCCCGAACGCCGTTCACGCCATCGCTCCCCTGGTCGGACGGATCCAGATCGCGACCGAGGCCCATCGGACGGAAGGCAAGGATGCGCGTATCTACGTCTTCCACAACCGCCCGCGGGGAGGGGCGCAATACGAGGCAGTCGACCAGCGGTTGTTACCCCTCGATGCCACGTGGCAACGCGGTCTCATCGACGTCAAGTGGCCGACCGACAGGCCTCCCGAGGTCATGGGCGGCGTCGTCGAAACGCTGCGCGCGCTCCTGCGGGAATACCTGTTCATCTCGCTCTTCCGGGCGTGCGCCGAATCGCTGGCGAGCGAGAACGCGAGCCGTCTGGCGGCAATGTCACGCGCGGACAAGAATATCGACGAGCTGCTGGAAGGTCTCCACGGCACGTTCCACCGGGTGCGGCAGAGGAGCATCGACGAAGAGCTCTTCGACGTGATCTCCGGCTACGACGCCTTGGCGAACGGCAGTGTGTAGGTCACCGGAGGCGATGGCCGGGACATCGAGGCGTTGGGGGGGCATGGGGAGTGGCTCGCCCGGGCTCTTCCTCGGAAAGAAGGTCGGTTCCGCTGACCCGAGGCCAGATGCACCCCCGGCGGCGCCTACGAATTGCAGCATTTTGTCCCCGGCGCGGCCCGTGCTTGGAGGGTCAGGCATGAACTCCATCGGCGACCGCTCTGCGACCTCCCCCTACGGCGTCATCCGGGACGCACAGAAGGCGATCGACGCCGGAATGCTGAAGCTCATCGACGGCTCCGCGAGGGGCATGGCGACCGCGCTCGGGAGCGGCGGCGCGCAAGGCGCTGCTCCGGTGCAGGCGGAGCCGCCGCCTGGCTCCACGGTGCACGTCGTCGCCTGAGAGTGACGCCAACCGCGAGGGCGCCAGCATCGCCTCTCCGCCCGGCGAGCGGGGGCCTCGAGCATGGGAGCAACGGGCGGATCGGTCCGCTCACGTTCCTCCGTCCGCGGCTGCTGCCCGCAGGTTCACCGCCGCAAGTCGTCCGTCGGTGAAGTAGGGATCGCCGCCGCCGTTACGGCTTTCGAGCTGCTGCTGGAACCCTGCGTTCCAGCTCACGTCGATGGCGCCCGTGTCCAGCAGGTCCGCGACGAGCTTGTCGCGCTCGCGGTCCACGTCGCGCTCGATATGGTGCGTGACCTGCCCGGTGAGGTGCGATACGCCAGCCCGCGTGTCGAAGGTCGCGGCGCCCGCCCAGAGCGGGCGCCCGTCCGCGTCGAGGGCCGCAGAACGCCAGAATCGGACGTGGTGTCGGCGACGTGGATCCGAGCCAGCTGGCCGCTCGAAGGCGAGGTCCTGCCGGCGGCCCCAGACGAAGAGGCCGCTCACCGGCGCGGATGCATAGGGACGCCTGATGATCGAGGCGGTCGCGATACGGAGGGCGCTCCGGAGGGTCGTCGCGTCGGCGGGCACCCACCCGGCGCGAAGCATGAGCCGCTGGAGCTCGTCCTCGCTGCCCACCACGGTGACGTTGATGGGGTCGCCTGGGATGCCCTCCTTCGTCACCGCTCGGCGGGGCAGTCCCTCCGATGCGGGATGAACCCGTTGGTGGCGGTGCCATAGCGCAGGGACCACCAGGTAGGCGGCCAAGAGATACGCACCGGAGCATCCGAGGAGCAGCGCGAACAGGAGCGCCCGCTCTCGATGCACGTGGCGCGGGGCGAGGGCGGGCTCCATCGGCTCGGTCTTATCGTTCCGCTCCGAGGGCAGCACGGTCCAGGCAGTCCGATTACTCCATGCGCCCATGGCGACCGACTGGCGCGATCACGGCGTGCGCATCGTGCGCGCCTGCGAGCTCGACCCGAACACGCCGCAGACGCCAGGCATGAACCGTGCTGCGGCCATCAGCCACGCAAGCGCCGGGGCCCGCAAAATCTGGGCGGGCACCGTCTCCATCCATCCCCATGCGAAGACGGGCGCGCACCACCACGGCGAGCTGGAGAGCGTGATCTACGTCGTGCGCGGACGGGCGCGCATGCGCTGGGGCGACCGACTCGAGTACACCGCCGAAGCCGGGGCGGGCGACTTCATCTTCGTACCCCCCTTCGTTCCCCACCAGGAGATGAACGCCGGGGGTGACGAGCCGCTCGAGTGCGTGCTCGTGCGCAGCGACCAGGAGCCGGTGGTGGTGAACCTCGACATCGACGTGGCGGACGAGCCCGAGCACGTGCGCTGGATCGATCCCATCCACCGCGCGTAGCGGTCGAAGGCCCCGCGGTCGAGCGCCCGGCACCTGTGCGCTCCTGCCCGCCGGCGAGTACCACCCGAGGATGCCCGCGCCTTCGCGACCGCGCGCCGCCCGACGCCGCGAGCCGGTGGAGCTCACCCGCGCCGAGGCTCGGGCCTTCCTCGTCGGACACCACGCGCTGGGGGCGCCGGAGCTTCCACCGGGCGCGGAGGGCGTGCGGGCGCTCCTGGAGCGGCTGCGCTGCATCCAGCTCGACCCGCTCGACCCGCTGGGCACCAACGCCGACCTGGTCGCGCTCGCCCGCGTGGACGGCATCGCGAAGGGCGACGTCTACCGCCACCTCCTGCCCGGCCAGGCCTTCGAGCACTTTGCGAAGGAGCGCTGCCTCCTGCCCGCGAGCGCCTTCCCCTGGTACCGCGCGCACGCTGCGGTGGAGGCGCCCTGGTGGTCGCACGAGGAGCGGCTCCGCAGGCTGCCCGAGGGCGTGGTGGAGCGGGTGCTCGCCGAGCTGCGCGCGCGCGGACCCCTCTCGGCAGGAGAGCTCGCCGACCACGGGCGCGTGGAGCCGCTCGACTGGAGCGGCTGGAAAGGCACTCCGCGCGCCGCCAAGATGGCGCTCGAGGTGCTGCAGACGCGCTGCGACGTCGTCGTCTGCGGGAGGGGCCCGCGCGGAAAGCTCTACGACGTGCCGGAGCGTGCGCTGCCGGAGGTCGCGCGCCTCCCGAACCCGCTCTTGCGGCGAGGAGGGGGCCCAAGGACGGTGGGGAGCAGCGCAACGGCGGGGGCTCGGGGTCAGCATGCCCCCAATTCGAAGGCGGCGAAGCCGGCGGCAGCGAGCGGAGCGAGCACGAGCGCCGAAGGCTCTGCCGCCGGCCACCCGTCCAGCTCCGCTGGCCGGGGCGGGGCGCAGCCCGGTTTCGATCGCTGGGCCATCCGGGAGCGCGTGGAGGCTGCCGGGTTCTTGGCGCGCGGCGGCGCCGCATCGGTCTGGTCCACGCTCCACAGCGCGCGCCGGGCGGGCGTCGCCGATGCGCTCCTCGCCGAGGGCGCGGTGGAGGAGGTGCGGGTGGAGGGCTCGCGCCGCACCTACCTCGCCCCGCTGGGCTTCGCAGGGCGTCACCATCCGGAGCCGGATGACCGCGTGCGGCTCCTCGGGCCGCTCGACCCGCTCCTCTGGGACCGGGACCTCGTCCGGACCGCCTTCGGCTTCGACTACACCTGGGAGGTCTATCGCCCACTGCACCTCCGCCGCTTCGCCTGGTACGTCTGCCCGCTGCTCCGCGGCGGCGCGCTGGTGGGCAGGCTGGATGGCGCGGTGAGGGACGGCGCCCTGCGCATCGCCGCGGTCTGGGCCGAGCCCGGCGGGGCGCTCGACCGCGCCTCGCTCCTCGCCTGCCTCGAGCGACACGCGGAGGCGTGCGGCGTGCGCCGGGTGGTGCTGCCTCGCTCGTTTCGCGTGAACCGTGCGTGAACGCCTCCGGGCCAGCGGCAGAGCTCGGGTCCACCTGGCCCTCGCCGGCCGGCCCACCCGCGAGCGGCGGGTGAGCGGCCCGGCGTGTACCGTGATCCGTGCAGCGTTACATCCCGCCCGATGACGACCGCGTGGCTCGCAGGTGGGAGTGGCCTCGTGGGAGGCGAGCTCTTGCAGAGGCTCCTCGCCGACCCGCGCTTCGGCCGCGTCGTGTCGGTGGGCCGAAGGTCGCTCCCGGTGGAGAGCCCGAAGCTCGTGCAGGTGAGGATCGATCTCACCGCCGTCGGGGCCGCGGAAGCGCTGTCCGCCCTCGACCCACCCTCGTCGGCCTTCTGTTGCCTCGGGACCACCCTCAAGAAGGCGGGATCGCGCGAGGCATTCCGGGAAGTGGACCTCCTGGCGGTGCTCGCCTTCGCCCGGGCGGCCCGCGTCCGCGGAGCGCACACCTTCGTGCACGTCACCGCCCTCGGCGCCGACCCTCGCTCGCGCGTCTTCTACAACGCGGTGAAAGGGGAGGTGGAGGCGGCGGTGGCGGCGCTGGGGTTCGAGAGCGCCTACGCGCTCCGGCCGTCCATCCTCGACGGCGAACGCCCGGAGTCGCGACCTGCCGAGCGCGCCGGCCTGGCGGTGGCACGCCTGCTCGGCCCCATCCTCGGAAAGTATCGCCCCACTCCCGCCAGCAGGGTCGCGGCGGCAATGCTCGCGGTCGCGAGCGCACCCGAGCCGGGCGTGCACGCGATCGAGGCCGACAGGTTGCCCGCGTAACCCGCGCGCCGCCACGGAGCTGACCGTGGGCACGCCGTCCTCGGGAGAGTTGAGCGACGGAAGAGGCTCCGGTCAACCGTCTGAGCCCACCCGGGCCGGCAACATGAGTCTTACCGGGTGGACTTCCGCCTCGGCTACGTCGCGAACTGCCTCTCGATCGGGCTCACCGCGAGCCACACCTGTCGGGTGGCCGGCGCCACCCCCAAGCGACTCGCCGAGCTCACGGCGCTGAACCTCGCCGAGCTGGAAGAGATCCTGCGCTTCAACGCGCGCAGCGACATCCGGGTCTTCCGCATCGGCTCGTCCCTCGTGCCGCTCGCCTCGCACCCGGTGAACCGCACGCGCTGGTGGCGCACCTTCTCGAGGGACCTCGGGCGCATCGGCGCGCTGGCCCGCGAAACGGGCCAGCGGCTCTCGCTGCACCCTTCACCCGCCGGCGCGTCGCTCGCCTCCGCCCACCCGCACGTCCGCGAGGCCGCCGTGCGCGAGCTGCTCTACGCCACCCGGCTGCTCGACCTGTTGGGCCAGGGCGAGGACGCCCGCGTGGTGCTGCACCTGGGCGGTGCAGCGCCGGACCGGCCCACCGCTCTCGACGCCGCGCGCCGCTTCCTCGACGTGATGCCCGGCGACGCGCGGCGGCGCATCGCCATCGAGAACGACGATCACATCTGGTCGGCCCGGGAGGTGCTTCCGATCGCGCGCGAGCACGGGCTGCCGCTCGTCGCCGACACGCTCCACAACGCGGTGCTGCCCTCGGCGCCCGCCCTCTCCACGGGCGAGCTCCTCGAGCTGGCCGCGCCCACCTGGACGGCGCTCGGGCTCCGGCCCAAGTACCACGTGGCGAGCCAGCGTCCCGGCGCCAGGCCCGGCGCGCACGCCGACGGCATCTCGCTCTCCGACTGGCGGTCGGTGAAGCGCGCCCTCCGCCATTCCGCCGACCTCATGCTGGAGGCGAAGGCGAAGGACCTGGCGCTCTTCGCCCTGCGCGAGGGCAGGAGCCTGCCGGAGGGTGCGATGGCCGAGAGCGCAGCCCTTCGTCAGGAGGCCGCGGCGCCTGCCTCCGGCGCCGGAGCGCGGTGACCTCCGCTCCAGCGCTCAGCTGTTCTTCGCCACGATGCTGGCGTTGAGCGCCAGCGCGAAGCCCGTCCAGGCCACGTAGGGCGCTGCCATCCACCCGGCGGCGCGATCGGTCTTGCCGGCCGACCAGGCGTAGGCGCCCGCCATGGGCAGGAGGAGGGCCACGTCGAGGAGCGCCACGTCGGTGCGCTTCATGCCAAAGAAGAGCGGCGACCAGGCGGCGTTCAGCGCGAGCTGCGCTCCCCACAGCGCGAGGGCGGGGCCGCGCGCGGGCGCGTCGCTCCGCCAGACGCGCCAGGCCGAGGCCGCCAGGGCGGCGTAGAGCGCCGTCCAGACCGGGCCGAAGGCGCTCGCGGGCGGCTGCCACGACGGCTTCTCCAGCGCGATGTACCAGGGGCTCCGCACCGAGCTCACGGTGGCTCGCGCCCCCAGCGCGGCCGCGGCGGCCACCAGCGCGCCAAACCCCATCGCCGCCAGGGCCGGGTGCTTCCTCGCTCGAAGCCTCATGCGATCCTCCTCCTCGGGCCGGTTCCCTCCGGCCTGGGGCTCGCCCGCTGCGCGGTCAGCCCCGCGTCTCCAGCCGCTGCTGAAACCACCAGTGATGTCCCTCCAGGTCGACCGCTTCGTACCCGCGATCGGCCCAGTACTCCGCGCCGTAGTCGGTGGTGCTGGGGCCGTGGACGATCCGCGACCCGGCCGCGCGGGCGCGCTCGCAGTGGGCGTCCACGTCGTCCACGTACACCATCAGCCCCTGCGTGTTGGCGCCGCCCAGCGAGCGAGGGCTCTTGCGGTAGGCTCCCATGGCGTCGCCCTTCACGTGGGCGTCGCCTCCCACCATCACGACCCCGTCACCAAGCAGGAGCTCGGAGTGGTCGATCCGGCCGCCTTCGCCCTCCACCTTCAGCCGGACCTCGAAGCCGAACGCCTGGCAGAGCCAGTCGATCGCCTTCGCCGGCTCTGCGTAGAAGATCGCGGCGGAGATGCGCGGCCAGCCCGGAGGTGGTTCGCGCAAGGCCATGGCTCAGGCTCCCCGGGGAAGGTGCGCCGGGGGCGGAGCCGCGGCCGGCTTCCAGAACTGGCGCGGCAGGAGGCAGAGGCCCATGAGCAGGAGCTGGGAGCCGATGAACGCCGCCAGGGCCCAGAACGCCTTGTCCATGAAGCCGTAGGAGTGGAGGCCGATGCCGAGCATGTTCACCCCGAACCAGGAGAGGCTCGTGATGACGTTGCCGAAGATGGCCATCGTCATGATGCCCTTCTCGCGCACGAACCCGCCCCAGCGCGCGTGCAGGATGATGGCGTTCCAGAGGACGATGAGGAGGGCGCCGTTCTCCTTGGGATCCCAGCCCCAGAAGCGGCCCCAGGACTGGTCGGCCCAGATTCCGCCCAGCACCGTGCCGATGAAGGAGAAGAAGAGCGCGAAGCAGATGACGCCGTAGGCCATGGAGACGAGGGTCTTCGACGTGGTGGGGTCGAGCCGCGGGGCGAGGTGGCGGCGCAGCACGTACCCGATGGCGATGGCGCCGGCGAGGAAGGTGCCGCTGTAACCGATGGTGATGGTCACCACGTGCGTGGCCAGCCAGAAGTTCGAGTCGAGGACGGCGCGCATCATCTCCATGGTGTCGCCATCGCCCATGAGGTGGTGCGCGACGATGAGCGACGAGAAGCCGGCCGCGGCGGCCACCGCGGTGCCGAAGCCGCGCCGGTAGATCCGCTCCAGCACGATGCCGAGGAGCACCGCCACCCAGCCCACGAAGATGGCGGACGAGTAGAGGTTCGTCACCGGCGGGCGGCCCTGCAGGACGATGCGCGAGACGAGCCCGGCGGTGTGGACCACGGCACCCGAGAGGAGCAGCGCGAAGGACACGGGCTGCAGGATGCGCGGCTTCACGGCCCAGGAGGCGAAGAGCGCGAGGAGCGCCAGCACGTAGATGACCATGCCGGCGTAGAAGGGCTGGGCGCGGTTGAAGAGCGTCTCGTGGTCCGCCTTGCTCTCGGCACCGGGCCGGGCGGCGACGGTCACCGCGCGCACTTTTCCCACTGCGCGGTTGAAGCTGGCTGGATCGCCGCCGGCATAGGCGAGCCCCACCTGAGCGAGCGGCACCAGCGCGGGATCGAGGTTTCCGCGCGCGCGGAGCCCGTCGGCCACGGTGCGCCAGGCGTCGCCGGAGGTGCCGGGGAGCGGCGGGAGCGGACGGAAGAAGGAGAGGCCGGCGAGCTGCTCGTAGCGCTGCGGAGCGGCGGGGTCGGCTCCGCGCGCAGCGAGCTCGGCGCCCAGGCTGGTGCCGGCGAGCTGCACCGTGTTCTCCAGCCGGTAGTAGAGGTAGACGCGCTCGAACAGGTTGAGGACGGCGCCCTGGAAGCGGCTGCGCTGCTTCGCGTCCACGACCTCGGCCGCCTGCGCCTGGCGCTGGATCTCCTCCAGGTGCGGCGCCATCGTCTTGAAGGAAAAGTAGCGGTCGGAGGTCTGCTTCAGCCCGATGAGCCCGAGGACGTCCGGGTCGTTGATGACGAAGGCGGGCTGGGCGTCGGCCACATCGGGCCGGAAGAGCACGTCGAGCAGCCACTCGTCCGCCTCGAGGGTCCGGCCCTCGTACCGGAAGCTCTGCTGGCTCCGGATCATGAGGAGCGAGTTGCGCGCGATGGAGTCGAGCGGCTTCACCCGCCCGCCCTCCAGCACTGGCAGCCGGCCGAAGGCGGCCACGTCGAAGCCGCGGGCTTTTCCGGGCGGGAGCATGGCCGCCGCCGCGGCGCCGAGCGCCACCACCCCCACCACCCACGGCGCGATCTTCTCGAGCTTCATCGGCCACCCTCCAGCGCGAGCTTTCCCGGCGCGACGGGCCTGCGGCGCAGCCCGCGCCGAAGGGAGATGGAGAAATGCACCAGCAAACCGATCGTCACGAGCACGCACGAAACGTACGGCAAGAGCCAGCCCGGATTGTCCACCACCTGCAGGATGGAGAGCGTGTCGCCCTTGCCGAAGCTGGCCTGGTAGAAGGCCTTGCCGTCGTACCTTAGCGGCTGGTTCATGTAGATGAGGACGTCGCGCTCCTCGCCCTTGGACGGGTTGGAGAGGTGCACCAGGCTCGAGAAGTTCTTGGGGATGGTCGTGCCCGCGTAGACGTCGTGGCTGAACTTCTTCAGCGTGAGCGAGTAGGGCAGGTAGCGCCGCCGCGGCCGGAGCTCGAGCCCATAGGTGTGGCCCTCGTGCGTGAAGCCCTGCGCCGCTCCGAGCCCGCTCGCCGCGAGCCAGGTGCCGTAGCTCCGGCCTCCCGCCACCGGCTCCACGTACACGGCGGTCCGGTTCACCTGGTCGTCGGCGGTGACGGGAGGCAGCTCGCGGGCCGTCACCGTCGCTCCCACCCCCGCGGTCGCGAGCGGCCGGGGGTCGCCCGCGGCGATGGTGCGAAGATCGGCGTTGCGGAGGAAGCGTTGGACGCGCAACGACACCGGCGTGCCCGGCAGCTCGATGGTCCCGCCGCGGGCGAGCAGGGACTCAGGCACCCCGTACACCTCGTCGGCCGCCGGGTCGGTGCGATCCACCACCGCGAGCTCGAGCTCGCGGGGACTCTCCACGTAGTTGAGCGTCTGGCCGTTCTCGATGGCGAGCTGGCTCTCCACCTGGAAGATGCTGGTCACGAACTCGCCCACGAAGAGCAGGATGAGCCCGATGTGGACGATCCAGAGCCCGGCCTTCTTCCAGGACAGCTCGAGCCGGTTCACCTGCGCCGCGATGAGGTTCGCGCCGAGCACGAGTCCCACCGTTGCGCCGCCGGGCATCATGGGAACGCTGCGGCCGGTGCCCGGGATCTCGGCCCAGACGAAGAAGCTGCGGATGTAAAGGTTCACCGCGCCCAGCGTGCCGAGGCTCACCTGCGCGAGCGTGCAGGCGATGACGAGCACCATCAAGAGCGCCAGGCACACGATGCTGAGCTTGAGGGACGTGAAGACGTCCCAGACCGCCATTCCGACGTCCTTAGTCTTCAAAGCGCAGGCTCTCCAGCAGGTGGACGAACTCGGGCCTCGCCGCTGCCACCGGCTTCTCGTCGCCCGACATCTTGAAGAACCAGGTGCTGCCGCGGACCGTGGCGAGGCTCGCCACGACGCGGGTCCTGGTGGTGCCCTCGCCGGTGAAGTCGTACAGCGAGAACGCGCCGGCCTTGGTGGGGACAGTTTTGCGCGCGGCGGCCATGGCGGTCTCGTCGAGAGGTGAGAGCCCGATCTGATTTCGCCACCGGTTCACGTTGGCGAGCTCGCCGCCGGCGGGCCCGGGCAGGACGATGACGGAGACGTCGATCTTGCCCTCGCCGGACGGCTTCAAGGTCGCGTACCGCATTCCGCCCGAGAGGGCCTGCGTCCAGCCCTGGGGAAGGGTCCAGCGCACCGCGGCATCGCCGGCGGGCGTGGGCGGAGGCGGGATGTCGCCCGCCATGGACGCGCCCGGGCCGGCGGCCGCGCCCCCAGCAGCCGGCGCCTGGGAACCCGCCCCGAGGGGGGATGACGCGGCAAGCACTGGCGGCGTCGCTGGGTGGGGAACCCGCACGTGGGTGACCTCGTCGCGGCGGCAAGCCGGCAGCAGGAGAGCCAGCGCGACGGCGGCAGCCGCCGGTCCCGACCACTTAGGGGGAGAGGTTTTGATCCGCATCAACCCTGGTGAACGCATGGCGGCGCTCGTTTGTTCATGCCTGCGACGATGTGGGGGGCCCGCGCCTGTGGAAGGCGTGAGGCGGGCCGGATGTTGCTTGACTTACCACGCAGCCCCGGCGGGTGCACGGCCGGGTTCCCTCCCGCCGCGCCATCTGCTACCCATGCGCCGCCCCGCCCCCGGAGATCGCCCGAGATGAACAAGGCTCTCGAAAGCCTCGCCTCGATTTCGCTCGCCATCCTGCTGCTCGTGCTCCTGCTGCTGGGCCTCGCGACGGGCACCATCGTCGAGTCGATGCGCGGCGCCGAGGTGGCTGGCCGGGTGGTCTACTACTCCTGGTGGTTCATCGGGCTGCAGGGTGCCTTCGTCCTGAACGTGCTCGCCTCGATCGCGCTCCACTTCCCCTGGGGCAAGGAACGGGTGGGCTTCCTCACCGCTCACAGCTCGCTCGTCGTGATCCTCATCGGCGCGCTGGTGTCGTTCTTCTGGAAGACCGAGGGCCACCTCATGCTGTGGGAGGGGGAGTCGGGGAACGAGATCGTGAACCAGGATCCGCAGGGCCGGGTGCTCGACCGCGCGACCCTGCCGTTCACCGTGAAGCTCGATCGCTTCCGCGTGGATCACTACCCGGGCACCATGCGGCCCTCCAACTTCCGCAGCGACGTGGAGATCAGCGATCCCGCCGGCCAGCCCTTCAAGGCCGGCGTGTGGATGAACCACGAGCTGGAGCACCGTGGCTGGCGGCTCTTCCAGTCGAGCTACCAGCAGGCGAACGGGCGGAGCGCGACGGTGCTCTCGGTGGCGAAGGACCCGGGCCAGCCCATCGTCTTCGTCGGCTACGTTTTGCTCGTCCTCGGCATGTGCATCGTCCTCGGGACCCGCATCGCGCAGACCCGCGCGCTCGCCGCCGGGACAGGGGCTGGCCCCGGTCGGCCCGCCGCCAAGGGTCGCTCCGGAGGAAAGGCCGCTGCCTCCGCCTTGGCGCTGCTCTTCGCGGGCGGCCTGGGCGCCTGGGGCGGTAACGCCCGCGCAGCCGACGACGCCGTCTCGGCCGCGCGCAGGCTCCCCGTCCAGCACGACGGCCGCGTGATGCCGCTCGACACCGTGGCGCGTGAGGCGGTGTGGAACGTGACGGGCGCGCGGGCGGGGAGGGGGGACGAGGCGGTGGCGCAGGTCCTCCGCTGGCTCGGGAGCCCGGACCAGGCCGTGAACGACCCTATCGTGAAGCTCGGCAGCGACGAGCTGGCGGTGGCGGCCGGGCTACCAGCGAGCGCGACCCACGCCTCGTTCTCGCAGCTCGTGAACAGCCGGGCGGTGATCCAGCTCATGGGGAGTGCGCGGCAGGCCGCCGCGAGCGGCACGCCGCGCACGGGCGTGATGGCGGCCGCCGAGAAGGTGGAGGAGCGCCTCCTGTGGATGCAGCGCTTCCTGGAGAGGGAGATCCTCCGGTCCATCCCGATCCCGGGCGACCCGAACGCGCAGTGGACGTCCATCCCGTTCACCACCGCCGGGGAGATCGCGCAGCTCGCGGGCAACGAGCGGCTCGACGGCTGGCCCTCCCGCGCGGCCATCGAGCGCGAGATCACCTACAACGACGTACGCCCCACGCGGCTCGCCTGGATCGTGCTGGCGCTGGCGCTCGCGCTCTCCATCGCGGGCTGGAACCGCGGCAGCAAGCTCCTCGACGGCCTCTCGCTGGCGGGGCTGGTGGCCGGCTTCGCCATCATGTCCTGGGGCATCTGGGCGCGCTGGGACGTGGCGGGCCGGGTCCCCGCCTCCAACATGTACGAGTCGCTGCTCTTCCTGGCGTGGGGGGTGGGCCTGTTCGCGGTGGTCGCCTTCGCGCTGGTGCGAAACCGGCTGGTGGTGGTGAACGCGAACGCCATGGCCGCGCTCACCATGATCCTCACCGACCTCCTCCCCATCGACGCCTTCGTGCACCCCGTTCCGCCGGTGCTGGCCGGCACCTACTGGCTCGCCATCCACGTGCCCATCATCATGGTGAGCTACTCGGTGCTGGCGCTGGGCGTGGTGGTGGCGCACATGCAGATCGGCACCACCATCTTCGCCCCCAAGCGGAGCGACCTCGTCGCCCGCATGGCTGACCTTCTCTACTGGTACATCCACGTCGGCTCGATCCTCCTCATCACCGGCATCCTCACCGGATCGATGTGGGCCTCGTCGTCCTGGGGACGTTACTGGGGCTGGGATCCGAAGGAGGTCTGGTCGCTGGTGGCCTTCCTCGCCTACATCGCCATCCTGCATGGCCGCTGGGAGCGGTTCATCGGCGCCTTCGGCGTGGCGGCCCTGAGCATCGGGGCCTTCCAGACCATCCTCATGACGTATCTGGGAGTGAACTTCGTCCTCACCACCGGGCTGCACTCCTACGGCATGGGCGATTCTCCGGTGGTGAAGTGGATGGCGCTGGTGGCGGGGCTGGAAACGGTCTTTCTCCTGTGGGGCATCGTGGCTCACCGGCAACAGTTGAGGCACGAGGAGGAACTGGCGCTCCTGTGACGCAAGGCGATACCGCCCGCCATCGCGGGAGATTTGGAAGCAGGGGCTGCGCCGCGCTCTGGCGCCGCTTAGGGATCTGTGCGGTGCCCCCCGTCCATTTCTTTGATCGTGCCGCCGAGCAGCCGCTCTGCCGGCGGCCTCACGGCAGCAACTGGAGCTGGACGCTCGCCCCTCGTGCCGTCTCCTGCCCCGGCTGCCTGCGGCTCCTCGCCGCGCGGCTCCCTCCCGAGGACGCCCCGCGCCCGGCAGGCGGACCGTGAGCTTCCGGGAGCAGCTCCCTCCTCCCGGCCCAGCCCGCATCGCCACCATCGCCGCAGTGGTCCTCGGGGGCGTCGTGGCCCTCGGCCTCTCCGCGCTCATCGCCATCTTCATCGTCACTGCATTCCGCGGCGGGTGAGCGGAGGGGCAGCAGAAGCGGACGCGC
The DNA here is from genome assembly GCA_038320275.1 of Myxococcales bacterium. Lineage (GTDB taxonomy): Bacteria > Myxococcota > Myxococcia > Myxococcales > Anaeromyxobacteraceae > Anaeromyxobacter_A. The sequence goes on from JBBQEB010000011.1 coordinate 35,935, forward strand.
GCACGCGCGCGAGTGAGCCCGCAGCGCCTTCACCCAACGTACGACGAGCTTTCCCTCGGCCTCGGTGAGCGGGCGATTTCCCTGGCCGCGCGCCTCCTGGATGACGAACGAGCCGTCGCCCACCCTGGCGAGCTCGATCGCGACCGGCTGACCCAGCACGCGCCCCGCCACGAGCCACGCGCCGCCTTCGAGGAGACGCCCACAGCGAGTCGCGAGACAGTTCCGCAGACGCGCGCCTTTCGCTGCGAGCTCGAGCGTGTTCCGGACGGACCTGAGCTCGACGCCCGGGACGATCGCGCCGGACGTGTCGAGTGGCGCGAAAGCCGGTCCGACGTTCTTTCGCCAGCCCGGTTGGGCGGCGAGGCTCTCGATCGCGACCACCTCGCCAAGCTCGAGCTTGCGGAGCCTGTCGAGCAGGTTGCCCAGCCGGTGGGCTGCGGAGCGCGCGTCTCGATCGTGTATGGCAGACAAGGCTTTCGCGAACCACCCCGCGGGGCAGGTCGAGCGGGTGGGCCAGTCGTTCGTGGCGCGCGCGTACGCCAGCGCGGCAGCCCAGGGGTCATCGACCTGGGGACGACGCCTGCGCGCGGCCCACGCATGGATGAGCAGGCTCGCTGCGTTTCGTGAGAAGAACGACCAGGTGCCCTCCGGTACGCCGCGCTCCGCGCAGAGGAGCGTCGCGTCCTTCATGAACTGATACCAGTGGTGATTGCGCCAGGCGGACGCGGGGATGTCTTCCGGCGCGAAGAATGGCGGCGCGACGACGGAGAGGTGGAGCGGGCAGACGAGCGGTCCCGCGCGGCGCACCAGGAGCCGTAGGGCCGCCCGCGGCGTGCGTCGAGCGTGGCCGCGAAACTCGCGCGGCGCGAACCATCCTGGGCGAAGCCGGAGCGCCACTCCGGCTTCCGCGGCTTCGCAAGCCTCCAGCGCGAAGAAGGCGCCCACGGCCGCGTCGAGGATGCGTGGGAGCGGTTCCCCTGCCACGATGCCGCGCACCAGCTCGGGGACGACCCTGCGAAGCTTCGGCGCGAAGGACAGCGCCGCCGCGAAGAGGAGCGCTCCAGGGCAGCACGCCGCGAGCTGCGCGACTCGCCCGGACGCGTCGCCTACAAGGGCGCGGTAGACGAAGGTCCGCGCCAGCGGGTGAAAGCGCCGGGCCACCGCGAGCGCGGCCGGGTCGCAGGCCTGGGTGACGAGCCGAGCGGCCTCATCGAGGGTCTGGTAGGCCCGCGCGAGCTCGACCGGCCCGCTCTGCGTACCCTTCCCAGGCGCCACCCGCGCTCGCCCCGGGGAGCCCGCGCCGGCAACGCGGTCGTCCAGAGCGAAGAGCCCGAGCACAGCACGGGCGCAGCGGAACGCCTCGCGACGCGCGCCAAGATACTCGCGACGCCAGCTCGGCGGCTCGAACGAGAGGTGCTCGATCCGGAGCGTCCAGCTGGCCAGGTCACCTCGGTGATGAGGGCGAGGCGCGAGCCGGTGGGAGAACCGCGCTCGCCGCTCGCCCGTGAGCGGCACGTCCACGTCGAGCGCGTCTCCCCAGTTCGATGCCAGGTGCAGCTCGAGCCCGCCGGGGCCGACCCGGCAGCGCAGCTCCACCCGCGTGTCGCCGAAGGTGAACGCCTCCACGATGGACCGATCGGGCGCGTGGGACATGGCCGAAGCATGGAGGGTGGACGGACGCGAGATGCACCCTCGACGCGCCGAGGGCGACTGCGCGGTGCCCGAGCGCCTCGTGGTGGGCCCGCGGCGAACCCGCGGGGGGCGACCCGCGGCCCGGCGGCCGGAGCGTCACGGCTCACCCGGAGCTGCCCCCCAGGCGCAGCGAGGTCGCCCAGCGCGCGATGCCCGCCTTGATGCGGATGTCCTGTCCTATGTTCTCGCCGGACAGGATGAGAAAGACGACCCGCACCATACGGCCGTCCAGAGACGCGTCGACGTGGGAAGGCAAGCGCCCCGGCTTCGGGAGCAGCCACCGGACTGGACGCCTGCAGATTCCGACGGCGACGAGCGGCTCGTCGAGCCCGCTGCGATCGACGCGCAGACCGTCGTGATCGGGATAGGCGAACGCGATCGTGTCGAACGCGCACGCGCCCAGTTCCTGGCGTTCGAGGATTGCGGTGAGGTGGCGATGAAAGTCGCTCTCCGGGTAGACGCCGCCGGGGTATCGCAAGGCGAGGGCGGCCCGCAGGAGCGGGGCGATCACGTCGGGGATGGTGGCCTCCTCCGCCGGCTCGAGCGTGAGCACCGCCGCGGGGCGGAAGGGGAGCGTGGAGAGATCGGGGTCGGGCGAGGTCACGAGGCCCATCCTGCGCGAGGGGCGGACGCGCGCCGTTAGGCGGCGCGGCGGCGCGCGCAGACCATGGGTACGTAATTTTTCCGGTGCCGGTGAACCTGCCGCCTGCGCGCGGCGCGCGCGGACGACGGCTGCTGGCGCGGGCCACCCCGGAGGACGCACCAGCCTGCGCGCGGCGCGCGCGGACGACAGACCCGTCGCAGGACCACCCAGCCCGCGTGCGCCGCGCGCACCGAAGTCCATCCTCCCAGGACAACGATCGTATGACCCACGACGACGAACGCCGAGCGAAGGAAGCAGCAGACCTCCATGCGCTGCTCGCGCGCTACGACCTGCGCGACGGGGACAGGCCCGACCAGCCCTACAGTGGTAACCCCGCCATCGGGCGCGGCTGGTTCGGCATCCTGAAGGAGCTCGTCGAGGACCTCATCAAGCTCGGCTGGGACCGGAAGGTCGCGCAGATCAAGGAGAAGTTCGGGAGCTTGCGGCTGTACCCCGGCCATTGGACGCCCGAGTTCCAGGACCGCATCATTGCCGCGCGCGAGCACAGCAAGGAGATCTGCGAGGAGTGCGGAAAGGCGGGAACGCTGCGCGCGAGAGCCTCCGGCTGGCACGCGACGCGGTGCGACCAATGCTGGGAAGCCGACGAGCGAGCGAGGCGAGCGCGTGTGGCGCCGGGCGGCGACGGCGGTTCAAGCGCCTGAACCGCGCTGCGGTGTCCGGCGGAGGTTCCGCTCGTCCGCCCCCGCCGCCACGGGCTCCCCGGTGCCCATGTCCGTCCCTCCCACATGAATGGCGGCGTGGAGGGGGAGGACACTCGGGCTCGAACGCGAGTCGGCTGCCCATCCTTCCGAGGGCAAAGCCGCGGTCGGCTGCGGCACGGAGGAATTGAGCCATGATGCTGAACGGTGGGCAGTTCGGGGTAAGCAGGGAAAAGCCCCGGCGTGGCAGGAAGGCCGCCCAGGGGGAGGATGCGGTGGAGCCCACCGCCATCGTGAGCCAGCCGTGGGTAGAACCGGGAGCTGCCAGCCTGGATTGGCTCCGGCAGGAGCTCGCAACGTGGTTGAATCGACATGCGGCCGAGCTCCCCGCACGCCCCGTCCTCGCGCGGAGCGGAGATGGTTTTCAATACTATCGCTTCGAAGGAGTCCGGCGCGTTCGCCTGTACGTGAGTCGGGGTCCGTTCGAAGTTCGCGTCATGGCCCGTCGCGAGCTCGTCGACATCCTGGTCGAGTTCGACGTGGCGCTCCGTCGCGATGTGCGCGGATACTTCTGCAGGCTGTGCCAGGAAAACGGCCACGACGAGGTCTTCCGGACGACCGCCTCGCTCGCTGCGGCGCACTCCTTCCGACCTTTGCTCTCCTGGTGTCGCAAGAACCTCCGGGAGGATCGGGTGCTGGTCATCGAGGGAGAGCACGATCGCTGGTCGGCCGCGCACATCTACTCGGAGAAGGAGTTCCCGTCCAAGAGCCCGCGGCTGCATCCAGGCTTCGTCGTGGAACGAGTCCTGGGCCGGCGGCGCTCTCGCTCGCCTGCGCCCGCTCGTCGATCGCGGCCTCAAGGAGAGTCTAAATGAAAAGGCGAGGCAAGCCAGGGCGGCGCCCGCAGGCCGGCCGGCGGGACGGCGCAGAGGCGGAGGCTGGCCAGGCTCTGAATCCTTCGCGTGGGTCGAATGATCGGCTCTGGACCGTCTGCAAGTCGCTTCCCACGGACTTCGAGCCGTGGGGCACGCACTCCCGCTCCTCTCCACCCTTCGGGGACTGTTCATCCGAGTGCCGCTATTTCACCAAATTGGCAGGCGCACTGGGGCAGGACTGGGGGGTTTGCGTCAACGGTGCGAGCCCCAGGGCAGGTTTGCTCACGTTCGAGCACCAGGGATGCCCGGACTACAAGCGCTGACAAGGCCGGCGCGCATCGTTGCCGCGCCACGGAAGTGTGCAGTGGACTGGGGCCGGACCATGGGACCTCGTCTCGAGCGTCCCGAACAGGAACAGGGGTTCAATGACGGACGCTGACGACTCGGAAGCTCGCCAGGCCGATCTCGCGCTGCGCCGGACGGAGCTCGAGGCGATGCTCGAGAAGTTCGGCGTCCGCAGCGCCCGCGACCCCGTCGAGCCCTATCGCTGTGATTGGAATGACGGCGTCGGCCGGGGCTGGTTCGGCATCATCGAGGAGCTCGTGAAAGACCTCCTCGCGCTCGGCTGGGACGGGCGGCTTTGGCAGGTGAAGTCGAAGTTCGGCACGCTGCGGTTCTATACGGAGCAGCACTCGCCCGAGCTGAGCGAACGCATCTCGGCGGCGGAGAAGGCGAGCGCGATCGTCTGCGAGCGGTGTGGGCTTCCGGGCACTCTCGTCCGGGAGGAGAACCGCTGGTGGACGACGCGGTGCGAGGAGTGCCGGCGCGCGGGTCCTTGGCTGTGAGCCGACGGTCGACGACGGACGGCGTCTCCCCAAGGCCCGCAAAGCGTAGTGCTTCGCGCAGCACGCGAGAGGCGGGCGGGCGGGGGTGGCTCGAGCGCGAGTTCGCCCGGTGGCTGAAGGTCCATGCCGGCCGCTTTCCGGTCCGGCTCGTCCCGACGCGAGAGGAAGAGGGCATTCCTACAGCCTATCGCTTCCGCGGAGTGCCCTACCTCGAGCTGCACGTGCACCACGGCAACTTCGAGGTCTGGGTCCTGTACCGTGGGAAGAGCATGGACATCATCATGGAGCTCGACATCTGGCTGCGGAGGAGCCGTCACGGGAACTACCACTGCGCGTCCTGCATCGTCCCCAAAGACTACCCTACCAAGACCTTGATCGCGGCGGAGCACTCCTTCGAACCTTTCCTCGCCTGGTGCACGGAAAAGTTCCGTGACGACCAGTTCCTCAGCATCTACGAAGCTTCGAAAGGTTTCTCCTGGGCGAACATCAGGCCGATGGACAAGGTCGAGGCGGATGCACCCGGGGTTGCGCCCAACATCTTCGTGAAGCCGGTGCTCAGACGCCGCCCGAGCAAAGCAAGGTGAAGCCTCGCTCCTTCTCCGGCGCGGGGGAATGCCAATGCATGCGCTGCTCTTAATCCTGACCGTGTACGTGAACCACTCCGCCTCGACGACCACGGTCCCGATGCCCTCCGTGGGTGCGTGCCGCCAGGTCGCAGCCAATCTCAGGAAGCAAATCGCAACCATCTCACCCCCTCCTGGCGCAGAAGTGCACGTCATCGCGAGATGTGTCGAAGCGCCATAGCGCGGCCATCGAGGTGCCCGATGCGGGCACGCTATCGCTCCAGAGGTCCGCGCAGAGCAGTGGTACAGAACGCGCCGCGGCCGACCCGCCCAGCGACGACGACAGGCCCGGACGGTGAGTCAGTCCCGGATCTCCATCCGTAGACGCGAGCCGGGCCGTGAGCCAGTCCCGGATCTCGCCGTGGACGCGAGCCACTCCACCGCGCCCTTTCACGGCGGCGCCCGGGCAGGCCGGCTACAAGGCTTCCCCCACGGTTGGTTCACGGCGGCCACCACGATGTCGAGAGGCATGGACTCCACCCTTCACCCTGACGACGCCTGGGATGCCGGCGGCATGGGCTGCGGCGAGCTCGTCTTCGCCCTCGCCATGCGCTTGCGCGCGCTGCGCCCTGGCGCGATCTTCATGCTCACCGCCACCGACGGCGGCGCGCCGCACGACATCCCGGCCTGGTGCCGCATGACGGGCCATCCGCTCTTGCGCGCGGAGCACCCCTGCTACCTCATCCAACGAAAGGAAGGCTGAACATGGCTGGAAAGATCTGCGTCTCGATCACGCACGCGAAGAACGACCCCGACAAGGCGACGGTGGGCTTCGTCGTCGCGAACGCCTCCGTGGCCTCCGCGCAGGAGACGGTGGTGTTCCTCTCCACCGAGGCGGTGCGCATCGCGGTCAAGGGATACGCGGAGGAGATCCACGAGGAGGGCTTCGCGCCGCTGAAGGATCTCGTGGCGAACTTCGCGAAGGCGGGCGGAACCCTCTACGTCTGCTCGCCCTGCCTCAAGAAGCGCGGGCTCGACGACAAGCCGCTCGTCGATGGGGCAATGGTCGTGGGCGGCGCCAAGGTCGTCGAGTTCCTGGCGTCCGGCGCAGCCTGCATCTCCTACTGACGGGTGGGACCGCGACCATGAGCACCGAGCGACCCACGCCGACCGACCGGCCCACGGCCCTCGAGGAGCGTCGCCCCTCTGTGCCGCGGGCAAGCTTTGATGGCGGCAGCCTCGACTGTGGGAGTGGGCTCCTCCTGCTCATCCGCCAGCACATCGATCCTCTCGCGGACGGCGAGCTCCTGGAGATCCGCTCGTCGGAGGCCTCCGTCCGCGAGGACCTCCCCTCCTGGTGCCGTATGACGGGGAACGAGCTCGTGTCGCGTCAGGAGGTGCCCGGCGGCGCGAGCTTCCTCGTCGCGAAGGGCAAGTTCGTGCGGGACGCGGCCCTGGCTGCCTCCGGCGCCGCCGCGGCGGTGCCAGCCGGGCGCGCTCCGACGAGCGCCATGCGGGCAGCGGTCCCGGCCCACATCCCCCAGGAGCTTCCGCCCCCCGCCCCAGCCCCCGCCATCGCGCCGCTCTCCGTGATGGGCGTGGGGAGCTGGCCGCGCCCGCGCTGGATGCTCGAGGCGCTGCACGCGCACCTGGAGGGGAAGCTCGCCGATGCGGACTTCGAGGCGACGGCGGACGACGCGGTGAAGCTCGCCATCGCGGCGCAGGTCGCGGCCGGCGTGGATGTCGTGACCGACGGTGAGCAGCGTCGCGACAACTACGCGAGCTTCGTCGGGGCGCGGCTCGACAACTGCCAGCTCGTGCCCATCACCGATCTGCTCTCGTACGTCGATGACCCCGCCGAGTTCGAGCGCGAGCTACGCGCGCTCGACGTGCCCGCGGGCAAGGTGCGCCACCCGGCCGTCCTGGGGCCGCTCTCCCGGACCCGGCCGCTCGCGGTACACGAGCTCGAGTTCGCGAAGGCGCAGACGGCGCTCCCGGTGAAGGTCGCCTTGCCGGGGCCGTACCTCCTCGCGCGCACCATGTGGATGGAGTGCATCTCGGATCGCGCGTACGCGGACCGGGGTGCGCTGGCGAAGGACGTGGTGCGCGTGCTCCGCGAGGAGCTCCATTTCCTGCTCGCGGCCGGCGCGGCGCTCGTGCAGCTCGACGAGCCGGTGCTGTCGGAGGTGGTCTTCGGCGGCAGCGCGAGCGGCAACCGCACCTTCATGTGCGGCGTCCTGGACGCCCGAGGCTCCGCCGACGTCGAGCTCGCCTTTGCCGAGGAGCTGCTCGCCGAGGTGACCCGCGGCCTGCCCCGGGAGCGCCTCGCGCTGCACGTCTGCCGCGGCAACTGGACCCCGGACGAGGGCGTCGCGCTCACCGGCGACTACCGGCCGCTGGTGCCGCTCCTCTCGCGCGCCCCCGTTGGCACGCTCCTGCTCGAGCTCGCGACGCCCCGGGCTGGGGAGCTCGAGGTCCTGCGGAAGCTGCCCGGAGACAAGCGCATCGGCGTGGGCCTGGTGAACCAGAAGCTCCCTCGCGTGGAGCCGGTTGAAGAGGTGCTCGCCCGCGCGGAGCAGGCGGTCCAGCTGTTCGGCGTCGAGCGGGTGCTCCTCAATCCCGATTGCGGCTTCGCCACCTTCGCCGACAATCCCATCGCCTCGGCGGAGATCGCCTCGGGAAAGCTCCGCGCGCTCACCGAGGCGGCGAGGGTCCTGCGCAGCCGGCATCTGTGATCGCCCCGGGCGGAGCGACCCGCCCGATTGCGCCTGCGGAGCAGGGCCCACGCACGGCGGATCCCGCACCCGAGGCCGTGGGGCGTGGCCCGGGTCCGGTCCTTCAAGCTCCCGCGCCGCCGGGAGGCGGCGGGTCCGGGTCCGCTCTCGCCGCCGCTCGCGCGCGCCGTCCCCGCGCCCAGACCACCGCCGCGTAGACGAGGCCGGTGACGACGCCCGCCGCGAGCAACCAGAGCTGCACCTCGTGGATGCGCCGCTTCACGTGGTCGAGGTGCGCGGCGAAGAACCAGCCCAGGGACACCACCAGCGGCACCGAGAGGAGCGCCGAGATCCCGTCGGCGAGGAGGAAGGTGCGCGCGGGGACCCCGTGCGTCCCCGCCAGCACGTAGGCGCCGAGGCGGAGCCCCGAGGTGTGGCGCGCCACGAGGATGGTGAGGAAGGCGTGGCGGGAGAAGTGGTGAAGGAGGAAGGCCCGGCGCTTCGGCGTCAGCACCTTCTTCACGCTGCGCCGCTCGAGGAGCTTGTCTCCGTGGCGCTGCGCGAGGGTGAAGAGGAGGAAGTCGCCCACCACGATGCCGGTCCAGGCCGCGACGATGGCGGGAACGAGCTCGAGGACGCCGCGTTTCGCCAGGAAGCCGGCGCTGAGCTGCACCAGCTCCTCCGGGACCGGGACGCCCACCCCGCCCGCGACGAGCAGGCCGGCGATGGCGAGGTA
>JBBQEB010000012.1:0-42599 GCA_038320275.1 Myxococcales bacterium
GATTCCTTTATGGGGACAGCGTTTACGAGGTCGTCCGAACCTACCGGCTGCGCCCCTTCGAGCTCGGAGCACACCTGGACAGGCTGGAGCGCTCCGCGGCCATCCTGGCGCTTCCGCTGCCCTGGGGCGCGGCGCGGATCCGGGAGGAGCTCGCGCGCACCCTGGCGGCCTCGCTCGGCGCCGATGCGCCCGACCCAGAGGCGGCGCCCTGGAACGCCGGCGAGCGCTCCCTGCGCATCGTCATGACCCGCGGCGCGGGAGAGCTCGGCCTCGATCCCGCTCTCGCGAGTCAGCCGCGCGCCATCCTGATCGCGTCGCCGCTCCGAGGACCTCCGGCCTCCGCGTACCGGGAAGGGGTCGGCTGCCGGCTCGCGAGGGTGCCCCAGCGCTCGTCGGACGCCGCGGCCGCGGGCGCGAAGACGGGGGCGCACCTCACCAACGTGCTCGCCGTCGCGGAGGCGAGGGAGGCGGGCGCGCACGAGGCGATCCTGCTCGACCGCGAGGGGTTCGTGACCGAGGGGGCGTCGTCGAACGTCTTCGCGGTCCGGCGCGGGCGCCTTTCGACCCCGCCGCTCGCGGGCGGGATCCTGGCGGGCGTCACGCGCGCGCTCACCCTCGAGCTCGCCGGGGAGGCGGGGATCGCCGCGGGGGAGGAGGCGCTGCGACCGGAGGGTCTCGCCTCGGCCGACGAGCTCTTCATCACCTCCACCGCCCGCGAGATCCTCCCCGTCACGCAGCTCGACGGAAGGCCCGTCGGGCAAGGGGCGGTCGGGCCCGTGACCGCCAGGTTGCACGCGCTCTACCGCGCCCGGGCTGGCGGGTCGGCGTGAGAAGCGCCTACCTCGCGGTGGCGGTGGTCGCGGCCGTCGTCGGGGCGCGATGGCCAGCTGGAGTGATCGCGAACGCGAACGCGACCCCGACCGCGACCGCGACCCCGACATGGACCCCGACATCGACCGCGACCGCGACCTCCAACTCGACCGCAACCTCGAACGCAATCGAGGCCTCGAGCGCAGTCGCCAGAGAGGCCGGGACCGCGACTGCCAGCCGACCCGCCCCGGGGGGCGCGGACCTCGATGACCCTCTCGAGCTCCTCTGGTCGCACCGGATCCGGCTCTCTCCGGGTGGCGGGCCGCTCGTGACCGTCCGCGTTGCCGAGGGGCAGGGCGAGATCACGTTCCGCAGCCGCTCGCGCGCGCGGCTTCTCCCCCGGGGGGGACCTCCCGTCGAGGTACCCGCCGGCGAGAGCTTCCGGGTGCACGTGGAGAGCTCCACCCCCGCCGCGATAGCCACCCTACCGCTCCTCGGCGAGGCGAAGCTGGGCGAGCGGAGCCGCCTCTCGGCAACCCGGCGGCACTGGACCGAGCAGGGAGTGTCCGTGGGGGAACGATGGTCAGGCGCTGCTTACGGCGCCGGTGGCCGGGTGATCGACACCCGGCGTGCGCTGCTGGTCGCGGAGGGGCAGGGCAGCGCCGGGCGAGGCGCCGCGAGCGGCGGCGGAGCGCTTCCGGAGCCCTTCGCCGAGGTCCGGGCGCGCCCCACCGGCACGCTGGCCGTCTTCGATGCGGAGGGCAACCGGGTTGCATCCGCGGACGCGCTCGTGACGGTCGAGCCCGGGAGCGGGGCTGGCGTGGTGGTGCTCGGGGTGGAGCACGACGCGGGTTCGGCCGCGCACGGGTTCGAGGACCGCGCCTACCCGGGGCAGCTTCACCTCACGCTCGACGCGGGTGGGCGGCTGGCCGCCGTCGTCGAGGCGCCGCTGGAGGACTTGCTGCGAGGGCTCGTCCCGAGCGAGATCCCCTCCCGGTCGCCGCGCGAGGCGCTCGCAGCGCAGGCCGTGACCGCGCGTTCCAACGTGCTCGCGCAGCTCGGGACGCGACATCGGGGCGACCCGTACCTCCTCTGTGCCGAAGTTCACTGTCAGGCTTACCGGGGTGAGGGGGCGCGGACTGCCGCGACGGACGCTGCCGTGCGCGCCACCGCGGGGGAGGCGCTGTTCGGTCGCAGCGGTGGCCGCGAGCTCGTCGACGCCGTCTACTCGGCCATGTGCGGCGGGCACGGCGAGGACAACGACGCGGTCTGGCCGGTGCTCCCGGAGGCGAGCTTGCGCGGTCGCCCCGACATGCCGCCCGGAGTCGCCCGCGAGCTCTGGGGCGGGCTCGCATCGGAAGACCGCCTGCGGCCCTTCCTGCGCGCATCGCCGCCCGCCTGGTGCGGCAGGGCCTCCGGCGCGCCGCGGGACCGCTTCCGGTGGGAGCGGCGCTTCTCCCCGGCCGAGCTGGACGAGGCCCTCTCCTCGCTGGCGGTGGGGCGCACCCTCGAGCTGGGTATCACGCGCCGGGGCATCTCCGGTCGCGCGCGCGCCCTCACCGTCACCGGCGATCGCGGGAAGGCCGTGGTGGGGGGCGAGCTGCGCATCCGCAAGCTCCTGCGGAACCTGCCCAGCGCCATGTTCGTCATCGACCGGGAAGGCGATGCGACCGTCCTGCGGGGCGGGGGCTGGGGCCACGGGGTGGGCATGTGCCAGTGGGGAGCCATCGGGCGGGCGGAGGCCGGGCAGTCCCACGGCGAGATCCTCGCGGCCTACTACGGAGGAGCGGAGCTGTCGCGCGCTTACTGATCAGGTGGAGGCTTCGGCGGGGGAGGGTCCGCGCTGCGCAGGCCGAGACCCTTCCGGAGAGGGCGCGCCCTGAGGGCCATCGCCGAGGTCGCGGCGGTGACGAGCGCGAGCACCCCCAGCACGCCCCAGAGTACCGACCAGCCGGGAGTGGCAAAGGCCCCCGCGGGCTGTGCCGCCGAGGCACGCCGCGCCGTCTCGGCACGGACCAGCAGGACCGCTCCGGACACGCTCAGGAGGACGACGCGCAGGAGGAGCCGCGATCGGGTGAGTCGCATCCCGCCGTGAATGGCGGCAAGCGCCCCCCGCGGCACGTCATTCGGGATGCCGTCGCCAGCGGAGGCGGCGCCCGGGCCTGCGCACGGAGGTCTGGCGTACGGTACACTTGGGCACGTGCAGGGCCGGTCGTGAGAACGCATGTTCCTCCTGGGTGGAAATCCGTTCGGACGAGAGGCGAGGCCGTGGGCTTGACAGAGGCAATCGCGGCCAGATGCCCTTGATGGGCGAGTGTCCGCCCTTCATGGGCTGCATCGGGGAGAAGCTGTGATGGATCGCAACGCCACCATCCTCGTTGTCGAGGACGACGCCGCCACGCGCGGCGCGCTCTGCGAGTACCTCGGGTCCGCCGGGTACCGGGTCATGACCGCGGCCAGCGGGGCCGAGGGGCTGCTCGCCCTTCGCGCGACGCCCAGCATCGACGCCGTCCTGCTCGACCTCGTCATGCCGGACATGGACGGGTTCGAGCTCCTGCGGCGGCATCGCGAGGCGCACGGAACTGCGGCCGTGGTGGTCCTGTCAGGGCTCTCCGAGGCCGAGAACGTCGTGAAGGCGATGAAGTTCGGAGCGGCCGACTACCTGCCCAAGCCGTTCGACCCCCATGAGCTCGACCTGGTTCTCCGGCGGGCGCTGGACAGCCGCGCGCCGGCCCCGCCGCCGCCTCGGCCCGGGCAGCAGGCCGCGGTGGACGCGGAGGCGATCGTGCCGCCCGTGACCCCTTCGGCAGCGATGGCGCGGGTGTGGGCGCTCGCCGCGCGCGTCGCCGACACCGACGTGCCGGTGCTCCTCGTCGGCGAGAGCGGCGTGGGGAAGGACGTCGTCGCGCGCCGGATCCACGCCGAGAGCCATCGCGCCACGCATCCGTTCGTGAAGATCAACTGTGCGGCGCTCCCGGGCGAGCTCCTGGAGAGCGAGCTCTTCGGCCACGAGCGGGGAGCGTTCACCGGCGCGCACGCCGAGAAGCCCGGCAAGTTCGAGCTCGCGCACGAGGGGACGATCTTTCTCGACGAGATCGGCGAGATGGACCCGCGCCTGCAGGCGAAGCTGCTCCAGGTCCTGCAAGACGAGGAGTTCTACCGGGTGGGCGGCAAGCGCTCCATCCGCGTGGACGCGCGTGTGCTCGTCGCCACCAACCGCGATCTCGAGACCGAGATCGAGAACGGGCAATTCCGGGAGGACCTGTACTACCGGCTGAACGTCGTCACCATCCGCGTGCCTCCGCTGCGCGACCGCAAGGAGGACATCGTCCCGCTGGTGCGCTACTTCGTCGACAAGTACCGGCGGCGCTACAAGAACGGCCTCGACAAGGTCCCCGACGACGTGATGGAGCGCTTCCATGCCTACGACTGGCCGGGAAACGTGCGCGAGCTCGAGAACCTGGTCCGGCGCCTGGTGGTGCTGAAGGATCCGTCGATGGTGCTGGGCGAGCTGAGCTCCCCGCGGCACGGCCATGGTCACGCTGCCCGCGAGGCGGCGCTCGTGCTCCCCCCGGTGCAGCTCGTGACCCCTCCGCCGGCGCCCCCTCCGCAAACCGGCCTCCTCGCCCCGCTCTCCGAGGACGCGCCGTTGAAGGAGATCGGCAAGCGCGCTGCGCGCATCGCGGAGAGGGAGGCCATCCTGCGCGCCCTCATGAAGACGGGCTGGAACAAGCGCAAGGCGGCCAAGCGGCTGCAGATCAGCTACAAGGCGCTACTCTACAAGATCAAGGATTGCGAGATCGTCGATCCGCGAAACGCCGCGATGAACGATTGAGACCACCGGGAGCGCGCGGAAGCCCCGGATGCGCGAAGCCCCCTCTGCAGCCGGGTGGGCCGCGAAGGGGGCTTCTCCACTCCCGCGGGGGGCGAACCTACTGGACGGCGCGCACCGGCGAGGTTCCGCTCGCGTCCGCGGCCTGCGTCGCCTCCGAGGCGCTCGGCGGGATGCGTCCGCTCACGTAGAAGAGCGTCGATCCGAGCGCGAGCAACACCATGGGCTCGACCAACGGACCTGAGAAGTAATGACAAATGCCTCCGCCTACTGCGAAGAGGCCCCCCGTCCACGCCGCTGCCCTGAACATTGACCCACCCTCCTGGTGCCACCCTCGACACACGGAGAAGGTTCGTTCGATGGGCTCCAAGGTCAACGCCGCGGTATATCCGCTGGAGAGGAACGGGAAAGGTCAGAGTAGGAAGATCTTTTCAAGCTCGGCTGGCCCCAAGGCGGGCGGTTGATCTCCGAGCACATCGCCGCATGTTCCCCTTACGGCTCGCCTGGCAGCCAGATCCCCTGGCGCCTGCTTCCGTGGCATGAAGCGTGCGTAGGGCATGCCCGCGGGCAGCGCCGACGCGCGGTGCCCGGCGTGAACCCGCAGGAGAACCGACTCCCATGAGAAAGACCCTCTCCATCGCGTTCCTCGCACTTGCGTGCGCGAGCACCACGAAAGGAGACCGCGTGGCCTCCCGGCCCCCCACGGAGTACCGGATCGGGCGCGAGGATGTCCTCGAGATCGTGGTGTGGCACGAGCCCGAGCTCACCCGGGTGATGCCGGTTCGGCCCGACGGCCTCATCTCCTTGCCGCTGGTGGGCGAGGTCGAGGCGGCCGGCAAGACCCCGGCCGAGCTCCGCGCGACCCTCACCAAGGCCCTGCAGCCCTATGTGAAGGACGCTGCGGTTGCGGTCCTCCTCCGCGAGATCAACGGGCCTCGCTTCTCCGTCATGGGCGAGGTGCCCAGGGCAGGGACCTTCCCCCTGCGCGGCGCCGTGTCGGTCACCCAGGCGCTCGCGACCGCGGGAGGTCTGGGCGAGTACGCCGGCGGCGAGGTGGTCTGGCTCCGTCAGAAGGCCGAGGGGAAGACCGAGAAGGTGCGGCTGTCCGTGAAGGAGCTGCTGGAAGGCGACGCCGAGGGATCGCTGTGGCTCGCACCGGGCGACGTCCTTTACGTGCCTTGATCCAGCGAACCGGCCATGGTGAGCGAGGCATGCCCGGCGGTTCGCGGGCCACGGGAGACAGCGCCGGGGATGCGAGGGCGGAAGGGTGCGAGGCTCGCGCTCGCCATCGCGGCGCTCTGCGCGGTCGAGCCAGCCGGCGCGAGCGTGCAGGTGGATCCCATCGCTCGCCTGACGCTCGAGGGCGGCTACGACTCCAACATCCTCTATGACGGCAGAGGTGACCGCCTCGGCCGCGTCTCCCCTGACCTGGGCCTCTCGCTGCGCGATCACACCTGGGCCGCGGCGCTCTCCGCGGGAGGCGATCTCCTCGACTATGGAGGGCGGAGCGGCGCGCCGGTGTGGAACCAGCGGGGACGCCTCCTCCTGCGAGCCGCCCCCGAGCGGCGCCTGGCCATCGACCTCGACACGAGCGCCACCTACGTCAACGATCCGGTGGGCCTCGCTCGGCTCGCCATCATCGGGCGCAACTCCGCTGCGCTGCTCGTGCGGGGAGATGCGCGCGTGGCCTGGCGCGCGGAGCGCGACTGGAAGGCTTCCGCGACCTACCATGAGGCGCTGGTGCGCTTCGGCGATGGCACGGGCGCGGCAGCGCACACGCCAGGGGTCGAGCTGGTCGAGATCCTCGGGCAGCATCTCGAGGCGGGAGGAGCGTTCAAGACCGACTTCTTCCAGGGCTTCGACCCGGCGACTCGGAGCGCCAGGGCCTACGAGGCCTCGGCGGTGGTGCGCGCCAGACTGAGTCGCCGGCTCACCGTCCAAGCGGACGGCGGACCGGCCTTGTGGACGAGCGGTGGCAGTACCAGCTTGCTCCCGCAGGCGGGGGTCGAGCTCCTCGCCGCCAGCCGGGAAGGGGATGCGCGGCTGTCCCTGCGGCACGGAGTAGGGCTGGGTCTTCTCGCGACGCCGGGTCTCGCCGACACGGCGGAAGGCGCTTTCACCTGGAAGGTTGGCCGATCGTTGCAGCTTCACGCGGACGGTGGCCTCTGGCGGAGCGGCGAGATCCCCTGGGGGCGAAATGGGGCCACCGGGTACGGAGTGCAGGGCGAGGTGGGTTGGAGGTTCACCAAGGAATTGCTCGTGGGGCTGGGCGCGTCGCGGTTCGCCCGCGCAGACGTCGCGTCCAGTCTGTACGACCGAAACATCGTCGGGCTCCGCGTCGCCTGGGAGCTCCGTCACCGGTAGGGGGAGTCCACATGGAAAAGACGTATACGCTTCGTGAAATGTTCGCCGCGCTGTACCGCCGGCGCTGGCTCGCTCTCGGCATCGGCGCGGCCGTGCTGGTCGCCTCGACGGCGACCATCTTCGCCCTGCCCAACGAGTACCGCTCCGAGTCGGTCACGCAGATCGAGCCCCACCAGCTCCCGCACGACTTCTTCCCCGCCTCGGTGACCTCCTTCGAGGACCGCATGCGGACCTTGAAGCACGGGCTCCTCGCGAGGCCGATCCTGGAGCGCGTGCTGCAGCAGACCGACTTCTACCCGAAGTGGAAGGCCGATCCCGACGAGGCCATCGAGAAGCTGCGCCGGAACGTCGAGGTGCGGCTCGAGGGCGAGCTGGCCGGTGGCCCGCCCTCGCTCCTCTTCGTGGTCGACGTGCGCGGCCCCGATCGCAACAAGGTCGCGCAGGCCGCCGAGATCATCCCCCAGACCTACGCCGAGATGACGCGGCAGGTGATGCAGACGCAGGCCAACAACGTCCGCGTCACGCTGACGAAGCAGCTCGACGACATGAGCACGCGGCTCGGCGCCGAGGAGGAGAAGCTCATCGCCTTCAAGTCGAAGTACGCCACGGAGGTGCCTGAGGCGGCGGAGGCGAACCTGCGCGCCGCCGGTGGCCTCACGGCTCAGCTCGACGCCCACCTCGCCGCCCTCGGGGATGCGCAGCGGCGCCGATCGGCGGTGCTCGCGACCATTCCCGAGGTGAACAGCGCCCCGGGCCTCACCATCGGCAATGCAGAGGATGTCCTGCGCCGCCTGGAGGCCGCACGGGCTGCTTACGGCAATGATCATCCGGACGTGAAGCGGCTCGAGCGCCAGTACCGCGACGCGACCTCGCGAAACGAGACCGAGCAGGGCCGCTTCCAGAAGGACCGCCTGCAGGCGCAGCTCGCCCGCATCGACGCGGAGGTCAAGGACCACCAGGCGGCCATGAAGGATCTCCAGGGCCAGCTCGCGGGCTACCAGAAGCGCGTCGATCAGGCCCCGCATCGCGGGGAGCAGTATCGCGTCCTCTCCCGCGACTACGAGACGCTCCGTGCCAAGTACACCACCACGTTGGCGCGCGTCTCCGACGCCCAGGCCGCCGAGTCGCTGCTCGCGGCCGACGCCTCGACCCTCTTCCGCATGGTGCAGCCCGCGGTGGCGGCCTCCAAGCCGGCCGGCCCCAACCGCCTGAACCTGTTCCTGGTCGCCCTGGCGGCGTCCCTCGGCGCCTCGCTCCTCGCGGCGGCAGCGGCCGAGTACTTCGACACCTCGCTGCGCGGCGCGCAGGATGCCACAGACTTCGGCGTCCCCGTCCTCGCCACCATTCCACGCATCGGCCTCCGCCGCGTCGGCGGCCAGGGCTAGAGCGCACGTCGCCATGAGGAGAATCTCCATGACCGTTCCCGCCGAGACCCTGGGCCCCGTCGCCCACAACTACGAAGAGGCGAAGATGACCGACCTCGCCGCCATGGCGTCGCCCGATTCCGTGGCCGCCGAGCAGTACCGGATGCTTCTCGCCCGCCTCGACCGCGCCTCCGCGGTGAAGCCGCTCCGCACGGTGGCCATCACCTCCTGCGCGCGCGGTGAGGGGCGGAGCACGACCGCCATGAACCTCGCGCTGACCGTGGCCAGGGAGGGGCGCGAGGTCGCGCTCGTGGAGTGCGACCTCAAGCGGCCCAGCCTGGGGGCCATGTTCGAGCTGGCCCAGCGCCCGGGCATGGCCGAGGTGGTGGAAGGCAAGGCCGACCTGCCGCAGGCGCTCACCCGCGTGAACGGGGTGACGCTCCTCCTCGCGGGAGAGTCGCGCGACCCGGCCGCTTCCATGCGCAGCCCGCGGTTCGCGAGCACCCTCGACAGCCTGCGGTCCTCGTTCCCGCTGGTGATCCTCGACCTCCCGCCGGCGCTCGCCATGTCCGACGGCGGCCGCCTCGCCGCCGCGGCCGATGGCGTGGTGCTCGTGGTCCGGGCGGGCGTGACGCCGCGCGACCTCGTCCGCATGACGGTCGAGTCACTCTCGGGCCGCTTGCTGGGGCTCGTGCTGAACGGGGTCGACGAGCCGGGGTACGCTCGCTACCTCGAGTCCAACGTCGCCTGAGGTCGCCGTGAGCCCTCCCGGTGGGTTCTGCCCACCGGGACGTTCAGAGACCAAGGTCTCGGGTAGCACACCATCGGTCGTAGGAGAGTTCGTGGTCCGCGTTTTCAATCACTGGTTCTCGGGTCGGAAGGCGGCGTTCTTCGTCGCGGAGGAGAGCGCGCTCATCCTGGCGGTGCTCGCCGGGATGTCCCTCGGACCCGTGGCCCATCCGCTCGTCCGCGCCGACCACGCCTTCGGGGCCGCCTTCGTGCGCGCCATCATCGCCGCCATGGCCTTCGCCGGCGCGCTGTACTTCGGCGATCTGTACGATCTCCGCTCGGCCGCACGCGATCGCAATGACGGCCGGCGCCTGCTCCGCGCTCTGGGCGTCGCGGTGGGGATGCTGGCAATCGCCTATCTCATCCTTCCCCTGGTGGTTCCCCTCGGGTGGATCCCCCGCAAGTCGCTCGTACTGGCGGCGGCGGGAGGTGCCCTGGCCGTCATCGCCGTCCGGGCCGCCATGCCAGCGGTGATCGGCTCTCCGACCCGCGTCCTCTTCGTGGGCACCGGCTCCCGGGCACGCCAGCTCGCGCACTCGCTGGAAACGGAGGCGGACGGCCTGTTCCAGGTCGTCGGATTCGCGGAGCCGGGGGGCTTCTCCCAGACGGGCGATCCGGCGGTGCCCTTCGTCGGGAGCGTCGATCAGCTCGCCCGGCGGCTGCGCGCCGAGGTGGTGGTGGTGGCGGTGGAGGATCGGCGGGTGGGGCTGCCGGTCGATGCGCTCCTCGCGTGCCGCACCCGCGGCATGCACGTCATGAGCGACGTCTCCTTCGCCGAGGCCACCCTGAAGCGCATCCCACTGGAGCTCATCCGGCCGAGCGCTCTCATCTTCGACGAGGGCTTCCGTCACTCCCCCATCACCCGCGCGGGAAAGCGCGGCCTCGACACCCTCCTCGCGATCGCCATGCTGGTCGCCACCGCCCCGCTCATGGTGCTGACCGCGATCGCCATCGCGGTCTCGGACGGCCGCCCGATCTTCTACTCGCAGGAGCGCACGGGCGCGATGGGGCGCCCGTACTGCATCTGGAAGTTCAGGACGATGCGCCGCGACGCCGAGAAGATGGGCGCGGTCTGGGCCACCGAGCGAGATCCACGCATCCTCAAGGTCGGCAAGATCCTGCGAAAGAGCCGGCTCGACGAGCTGCCCCAGCTCTGGAACGTCCTGCGCGGCGAGATGAGCTTCGTGGGTCCGCGCCCCGAGCGCCCGGTGTTCCTCGAGGAGCTCAAGAAGCGCTGGCCGCTCTTCACCTTGCGCGAGCTCGTGAAGCCGGGGCTCACCGGCTGGGCCCAGCTCAAGTACGGGTACAGCTCCACCCTCGAGCAGCAGGCCCGCAAGCTCGAGTACGACCTCTACTACATCAAGAACACCAGCTTCTTCCTCGACTTCGTCTGCCTCTTCCACACCGCCAAGATCGTCCTCACGGGGAAGGGCGCGAAGTGATCCACGTGGCCGAGCGCGCTCCGGCCGCGGCCGTCGAGCCCGCCCGGACCCGCATCGCGGTGCTTGCTGGGCCCGGTCCGCTCACGGCGCTCTTCCAGCAACGCTTCGCGGGAGAGGGCGGGCTCGCCGGGCACACCGTGGGCATGCCTCCCGGCGGCGAGAGGGACTGAAGCGATGCGCCGAGGCGGGGTGCCGAGGGGGTGCGGTCGGGAAGCGCTCGCCTTCGCGGAGGGCGCAGCATGAGCCTTGCGCTCTCCCGCGGTCCCGCGTCCGTGGAGCGGCCGTCCTGCACCGTGCAGGAGGTGCAGGGGAGGTCGGGCTTTGCCGGCCTCCGCGACGAGTGGGACGCGTTGCTGGCGCGCGGCCCCGTCGACCAGCCGTTCACGCGCCACGCCTACCTCGCCGCCTGGCTCGACGCCTTCGCGCCGGACGCGCGCCTGCGCGTGCTCGTGGCGCGCGGGCCGAGCGGCCGTGCCGCCGCCATGGCGCCCCTCATCGAGGAGCGGCGCGCCGGCGTGGTGACGCTCGGCTCCCCCTCCAATGACCATTCTTCGCGCTGCGGTTGGGCGCTGGGCGAGGACCCGGAGGCCGGCGTGGGGGCGCTCTGGGCGCACCTGCGCGACCGCATGCGCTGGGACGTGCTCGTGCTGCGCGACGTGGTCCGTGACGAGCCGACCTCCGCGCTCGTGGAGGAGCACGCCCGGGCCGACCGCCACCTCACGGGGCGCTGGGAGTCGCTCCGGACCCCGTATCTCACGCTCGGTGAACAGCCGCGCGAGGAGCTCGTCTCGTCGAAGTTCCTCGCCAACCTCAGGCGGCGGATGCGCCGCCTGGGAGAGCTGGGAGCCGTCTCGTACCGGCGGGTGGATGGAGGAACCGAAGCGGTGGACACCTTCCTGGACGCCTTCTTTGCGCTGGAGGCGGCGGGATGGAAGGGCGAGCGCGGCACAGCCATCGCGAAGGACCCGGCGCTCGTCGCCTTCTATCGCGGCGTGGCGCACGCGGCCGCGCGGGAGGGCTGGCTGGCGCTGCGCGCCCTGGAGCTCGACGGCAAGCCCATCGCCATGCACTTTGGCCTCCGTCACCGCGGGATCTACTCGCTGCCGAAGCCCGCGTACGACGAGGCGCACGGCAACCTCTCCCCCGGCCAGCTCCTCTTTCGCGAGGTCCTCGCCGAGTGCGAGGCTCGCCGGCTCTCCCAGCTCGACTTCCTCGGACCCGACATGCCCTGGAAGCGCGACTGGGAGCCCAGCTTCCGGATACACGACTGGCTGTACGTCTACCGGCCCGGGCTCGCCGGGACGGCGCTCCACGCCGTGAAGCACCGCTTGCGACCCTTGGCCAAGGAGGTGATGGCGTGGTGGAGACGGTGATGAAGGCCCAAGGAGCGCCCGATCGCGCCGCGCAGCGCCAGCTCCGGCGGGTGGTGACGGCGCTGCCCACGCTGGACCCGCGCATGCTCGCGCCCCGGCTGGGCGGAGCCGCTGCGCCGTTTCCGCTCGGGGCGGGCGAGGTGCGCCGCTATTACTTCGCGCGCAACGGCGTCTATTCCGGCGCGCGGATGCTCGGCCTGTCGGGCCGCGAGGTTCTCGTCCCCGCTTACCACCACGGCGTCGAGGTGGAGGCGCTCGAGGCGGCCGGCGCGATCCCCCGCTTCGTCCGGGTCGACGCCCGCATGCGGCTCGACCTCGAGGCTCTGGAGCGGAGCATCGGCCCGCGGACGGGCGCCGTTTACGTCATCCACTACCTGGGCTTCCCGCAGCCCATGGCCGACATCACCGGCCTCGCCGCGCGGCACGGGCTTCCCGTCATCGAGGACTGCGCGCTGTCGCTCCTGTCCCGCGACGGCGGGGTCCCGCTCGGCTCGCGGGGCGACCTGGGCGTCTTCTGCCTGTACAAGACCCTGCCGGTGCCGAATGGTGGGATGCTCTCCCTCAACAGACCGCTCGACGTCCCCGCGGCGAGGAGGCGAGCCCCCCTGGCCAGCACGCTCTCGCACGCCGCGGGGAGCATGCTCGCGTACACCGCGCTCCGGTTCGGGGCGGCGGGGGAGGTGGTTCGCGAGACGGTCCGGCAAACGGGGCGTACCGTGCGCAGCGTCACCGGGGTGCACGCGCTCTCCACCGGCACCACGCACTTCGATCCCAGCACCGCCGACGTGGGGATGAGCGGGCTCACCCGGCTCATCCTCCGGAACCTCGACTACGAAGCCATCGTCGAGGCCCGGCGGCGGAACTGGTTCTTCCTGTTCTCGCGGCTGCGCGATGCGGCGCCGCCCGTTCAGGTGGAGCTTCCCCCGGGCGCCTGCCCGCTGTTCTATCCCCTGCTGTGCAAGGACAAGGACGCGGTGGGGGCTCGCCTCGCCGCGGACGGAATCGAGACGGTGGATTTCTGGCGCGAGGGCCACCCTGCTTGCGATCCCGGAGCGTTTCCGGAGGTCGCGGCACTGCGGCGCCAGGTGCTCGAGATCCCGCTCCATCAGGACCTCTCCGCGGAGGACATGGCCTACGTCGCCGCGGCCGTGCGGGAGGCGCTGGAATGAGCGGTGCTCCGCCCGCGGAGCGCACCGCCGCGCCCGTCTCGATCCGAGTCGTGGAGAGCGACGATCCGGCGCGCCTGGCACAGCTCCGGAACGAGTGGGCGGAGCTCTACGTCCAGGCGGGCTCGCCCAATCCCTTCCTGACCTGGGAATGGCAGTACACCTTCTGGAGGGTCTTCGCGCAGCGGCGCGCTCTCTGGATCCTGGAGGCCCGCGACCGCGGCGAGCGGCTGGTGGGGCTCCTCATCTTTTCGGCGCGCGGATCGCTGGGCCAACCGCGCCGCTGGACGCTGCTCACGAACGGGCTCACCGGTACCGACGCGCTCGACGTCCTGGCGGTTCCGGGCTTCCTCTCCTCCGTCCGGGAGGCGTTCGCGTATGCCATCGCGAATGCGCTTCCGCGCTGGGACCAGCTCGAACTGGAAGACCTCCCGTTTGGGAGTGCCACGGTGGTGGCCCTGAGGAACGCGCTGGCGCCGCGAGGCGTTCACGCCTCGGTCGAACCGCGCTTCATCTGCCCGGGCTTCGCGCTGCGGGGGAGCTACGCCGAGCACCTGGCGTCCTTTCGCCGGAAGGACAACTACCTGCGCCGGCGGAGGTGGCTGGAGAAACAGCCCTCCTACCGGGTCGAGGTCATCGACTCGCCGGGGGAGGCCCGCGCGGCCATGGAGGACTTCCTCCGCCTGCACCACCTCCGATGGGACGCAGAAGGGGGCTCCGCGGGCATCCCGCGGGGTCTCACCGAGGATTTTCACCTCGACGTGGCGCCCCTCCTGGCACAGCGCGGCTGGCTGCGGCTGTATCGCCTGATGATGGGCGACACGTCGATCGCGGCCGTGTACGGCATCGAGACGGGGGGTCGCTTCTACTACTATCAGTCTGGTATGGATCCCGCTTGGTCCAACCGCAGCCCGGGCCTCGTGCTCATCGGAAAGACGGTCGAGGACGCGTATGCACGGCGGCTCACCGACTACGACTTCTTGCGCGGCACCGAGCCACACAAGCTCGACTGGGCCACGGACCGCCGCGAGACGTGCGCGCTCCGGCTGCGCGCACCGGGCCTGCGGAATGACGCCGGAGCAGCGGCGCAGGAAGTGTTCAGGGCAGCGCGTCAGGCCGCCAGGTCCATCGCGCCCGAAGGGGTGTGGAGCACCTTGCAGAGGGTGCGACGTCAGGTGACGGTGAACGGCCTTTCGGGCCTGAGCCTGAACGGGCCCCCTCCCGGAGCAGCGCCGCGCGCCGAGAAGCAGCAGGTTTCACAGGACGGACCGAAGGAGAGGTGAGCCGATGAAGGCGGTGCAGGCGGACAACAGCGCCAAGTGGATCGTGCGACGCGCGGCGAAGACCGCCGTCGCCGGCGCGCTGTGTGCCGCCGGCGCACGCTGGGCCGTCCGGGCCATCGCGCGCCGCGCAGCCGGCGGCGCCCGCGTCGTCATCCTCTCGTATCACCGGCCCACGCCCGATTTCGGGGCGGACTCGCGCGCCGGACTCCCTTCGATGCTGGTCTCCACCGAGACCCTGAGGCTCCAGATCGCGCAGCTCGCCCGCCAGCGGGAGATCCTGTCGCTCGACGAGGCCTGCCGCCGCCTGTCGCGCGAGCCCTCCCGGCGGCCGCCCAAGGGGGAGCCTGACGCAGCCGTCATCACCTTCGACGACGGATACGTCGATGTCTACCGGGAGGCGCTCCCGGTCCTGCGCGACCTGCGGGTTCCAGCTGCCGTGTACGTTCCCACAGGTTTCGTGGGCACCGCCCGGCGGCTCCTGCACGATCGGCTCTTCTCCGCGCTCGCCGAGCTCGATCGCCGGCACGTCCACCCGCACGAAGCAGGGCTCCCCGTCGAACCGCAGAGAATCTTCGACGCGAGCGCTGGCAAGACGTCGGCCGACACCTTGAACGCCCTCATCGGCACCGTCGATCACGAGCGGTTGGGAGAATTCACGACGGCCCTCGAGCACCGCCTGGGGATGCACGAGACCGATCTCCCGGACGGAACGCGCGTCCTGACCTGGGACGAGCTCCGGGCGCTGAAGGCGGGCGAGGTCGATGTGGGTGGCCATACCGTTCATCACGCCATGCTCGCCAACATTCCCCGCGCGCGCGTCGAAGCCGAAGTGCGCGGCTGCCGGGACGACATCGCTTCCCACCTGGGCGACCCGCCGCGCCACTTCGCCTATCCCAACGGCTACTACACGCCGACTGCCCAGCGCGTCCTCGCAGCCTGCGGGTTCGTCTCGGCGGTCACCACCGAAGACGTCGAGAACCGCTGCGGAGGCGACCTCCTCAGCCTGAAGCGGAAGACGGTGTGGGAGAACAGCACCCTCGGGCCGATCCGGTACAACAGCGCCGTCGCCGCCGTGTACATCGACAACGTCTTTGGCGTGCTGGGCTTGAAGAAGTCGCACTCCGGGGAGCGCCCGGACCTCGACGAGGCGCTGGTAGGCGGTGCGCAGCCAGCGGCCGCGCAGCTATCTCCGAAGGCGACCGAAGTCGAGCAGGAACGCGTCGCCGGCTGACCCAGGCGGGAGGCCGCGCCGGGCGCTCGTCGCCACCGGCTAGCACGCTTGGCGCGAGCGGCACGATGCGCATCGCCCTCATCGGCAACCTTCCGCCACCGCCCGGAGGCGTGGCCACGCACGTCGCCGGGCTCGCGAGCGCCCTCCGCGAGCGCGGCGCCGAAGTGATCGTGCTCGATCTCGGGTCGATCCGGGCTTCGGGACCGGGCGCGCTTCCGGCCCGTGGTCCGCGGCGGTACGCCCGCGCGCTCGCCACCATCGCGCCGCGCCGTGCACTCGTTCACGTCCATACGAGCGGTGCAAACTGGAAGAGCTGGGCGGTCGCCGGCGTGGCAGCGCTTGCCCGAGTGCCGGGGGCGCCCCGCCCCGTTCTGACGCTCCACTCCGGCCTCTTGCCCGGATACCTCTCCGGAGGGGCGGCCAGGCGCAGGCTGGCGCGGGGCACATGCGCCCTCTTTGGGCGCGTCTTCGCGGTGAGCGAGGGGATCGCGTCTGCCCTCCACGGCGCTGGCGTGGCGCGCGAGCTCGTGGCAGTGCTCCCGGCCTACCTCTCGGGCTCCCCCGTGGTGGGAACGCTCCCGGACGGCGTCCCCGCGTTCAGGGCGTCCAGCCGGCCGCTCTTCTGCGCGGCAATCGCCCCGGGTCCGACCTACGGAGAGGATCTGCTCGTCGAGGCCTTCTCTCGGGTACGGAGGGATCGGCCGCGCGCGGGGCTCGTCCTCTTTGGCCCGGGGTCGGGTCGCGAGTCCGGCAGGCGGGAAGACGGCGTGCTGCGACTGGGGCCGCTTCCGCATTCAGCGGCCCTGGCGGTCGTGGAGGCTTCCGATGCCTTCCTCCGGCCCACCCGCCAGGACGGCGACGCCATCAGCGTGCGGGAGGCGCTCGCCCTGGCCCGCCCGGTCGTGGCGAGCGACTCCGTGCCCCGGCCGGTGGAATGCAGCCTCTTTTGCAGCGGTGATTCCATGGATCTGGCGCGGGCCATGCTAGAAGCTGCGGAGGTGAGGACGGATCCACTGAAGTGCAGGGACCCCCAGCCGGGACCCGTCGACACTCTCCTGGCAACCTACCAGGCGCTCGAGGAGAGGCGACCCATAGCGAGCCATTCCGAGCGGGCGGGCGAGCATCCATGTTCCCGTCGGTGACGCGCGCTCTCCAGGGACGGGACATCGTCTGCTTCAGCAACGACTGGGACGGCGATCCGCTGTCCAAGACCCACATCATGCGCGTGCTGGCGCGGGACAACCGCGTCCTGTGGGTGAACTCGCTCGGAAATCGCGCCCCCCACGCCACCCGTCAGGACGCCCGCCGCGCCGCGACGAAGCTCCGCCAGGTGGCGACGGGTCTCCGGGAGGTGGAGCCGGGGCTCCACGTCCTCGCGCCCCTCTATCTGCCAGCCTATGGCAAGCGCACCGCCCGCGCCGTGAACGGAGTCCTGGTGCGCTACCAGGTCCTCCGCGCGATGCGCAGGCTCGGCTTCCAGCGGCCCATCTCCTGGTCCTTCCTTCCCAGCGCCGCTCCGGTGGTGGGGACGCTCGGCGAGGAGCTCGTGGTCTATCACGTGGTGGACGAGTTCTCGGCCTTCAGCGACGCGAGCGAGCACGTGCCCGAGATGGAGGCCGAGCTGCTGGCCAGGGCCGATCTGGTGGTCGCGAGCTCCGCGCCCCTGGCGGAGGCGAAGGCCAAGCTGAACCCCACGACCTTCCTCGTCCGGCACGGGGTCGACCACGCCCATTTCGCAAAGGCGGTCGACCCCGCCACCCCGGTGGCGGACGCCATCCGGGCCTTGCCCCGCCCCGTCATCGGTTTCGTCGGCCTGATCGCCGACTGGATCGACCTCGAGCTGGTGCGCCGGGTGGCGGACGCCTATCCAGAGGCCTCGGTCGTCCTGCTGGGCGGAGTCATCACCTCGCTGGCCCCGCTCCACGGCGCACCCAACGTGCATGTCCTCGGCCGGAAGCCGTACGCCTCGTTGCCGGGGTACCTGCGCGGCTTCGACGTCGCGCTCACGCCCTTTCGCCTGAACGAGCTGGCACGGAACGCGAACCCCTTGAAGGCGCGCGAGTACGTCGCGGCCGGGCTGCCCAACGTGTGCACCGACCTCCCGGAGCTCCGCGCCATCCCGGGCTGCACGGTGGCGCGCACGCAAGAGGAGTTCGTGGCGGCCGTGGGGCGCGCGCTCGCCGATGGCGGGCCGAGCGCGGAGCGCTCCGCGCTGGTGCGCGCCGAGAGCTGGGAAGCGCGGGTGGACGAGATCCGCGGCCACGTCGAGGCGCTGCTCGCGCGCCGGGCCGCCGCATGAGGAGGAAGCGATGATGCAAGCCGACATGGGGATGACCCTGGCGCCGGAGCCGATCCAGGTACGCAGCGCAGGGATGGCAGAGGCCTCCGATCGCTGGGGACGGCTCGCCTTCGCGGCGGCCCTCGCCTTCGTGGCGAACCTCTACGCGAGCCCGGTCTTCTTCTGGCCCGGCGTCTTCGAGCCGCTGCGGCTCGGCGTCGTGACCTCGGGCCTGTGCGCCTTCGCGGTGCTCATGCGCAGGCTCACCTCGGGAGAGCGCCTCCGGGTGGGAGGCTTCCCGGTGGCTTTTCTCTTCGCCTACGCGGCGGTGATCCCGCTCTCGATGGCGTGGACCATCTCGCCCGACCGGACGCTCGAGGCGGTGTCCGACATCGCGAAGCTCCTCCTCGTCGCCGTGGCGCTGGTGAACGCGCTCGATACGCCGGGGCGCCTCCACAGCTTCCTTCTGGTGGGGGCCCTGGCCACGCTGGCGCCGTCGCTGGGCGCCATCAGCCGCTGGGTCCACGGCGAGCGGCTGGTGGACGGCTACCGTACGGCGTGGGAGGGCAACTACGCCGACCCGAACCGCCTCGCCATGGGGCTCGTGCTCTTCCTCCCCGCCGCGATGACCTGCATCGCCAAGGCGCGCCGCCTGTGGCTGAAGGCGCTCCTCGCCTTCGCGGCGGTGGCCAGCATCGCCGCCATCGTGCTCACCCACTCGCGCTCCGGGGCCGTCGGCTTGGTCCTCGCCATCCTCTTCGTGCTCCTGCGCGGGCGCTCGCTGGGCCGCGGGCTCGTCCTGGGCGCGCTGGTCGCCGCGGCCCTGGGCGTGCTCGCCCCGCGGAGCTTCTGGACGCGCTCGGAGAGCATCGCCAACTACGGGGAGGACGTCTCCTTCGCACACCGCGAGCGCGCCTGGAGCATGCTCCAGGTCATCGCGTCCGAGCGCCCCTTCACCGGGGTCGGTGCCGGGGCCTTCATCGACGCGTGGGACCGCTTCGCGCCGCTCTCCGCCGGCGGAGAGCACCTCATCGCGCACAACATCCTCATGGAGATCCAGGGTGAGCTGGGGGCGATCGCGCTGGCGCTCTTCGGGGTGTACAGCCTTTGGCTCACGGTGAGGCTCTTCAGGGCCGGCTCCTCCGGGGATTCCGGCGGCGGGGTCGAGGCGCGAGCGATCTTCGCGGGCCTCAGTGGCTACCTCGTCTGCGAGCTGGTGAACGGCTACACCCGCGCCTTCGGGCTGTACTGCGGTTTCGGCATGGGCATGGCGGCCATCGCCCTCTCGCGCGTGCGGTCACAGATGGCGGCCGCGGAAAAGAAGCTGGCATGAGACCCCGCGCCCTGGCCGCGCCCGCCCCGGTCCGCGTCCTCATCATCCAGAACCGATTCCGCCTGGGCGGTCAGGAAGGCCAGACGCTGCTGCACCTGTCGTCCGTGGACTGGAGCTCCTGGGAGCCGGTGGTGGTCTGCCTCCAGCGAGAGGGAGAGTACCTGGCCGCGGTGGAGGATCTCGCCGATCTCGAGTCGCTCGACGTGCGCAAGATGGCCCGCCTCGGGACGCTGTGGAGCGTCGCGAAGCTGGCCCGGCGCATCCGGGCGGAGCGGATCGCTCTCGTCCACGCGCAGGATTTCTACTCGAACGTGCTGGGGTTCCTGGCGGCCCGGCTCGCCGGCGTCCCCAACATCGTGACGCGGGTCGATCTCGGCCACGTGTTCAACCCGGTCCAGCGCGCGGCGCTCACCGCCGTCTCGCGAGCGTCCACCCGGGTGCTGGTGAACGCCCTCGCCATCCGCGACCAGTGCATCTCCGAGGGCGTGCACCCGGACCGGATCGCGGTCGTGCGCAACGGCGTCGACCTGACGGCGTTCGACGCCGCCGCCACGCGTTCCCCGGTACCGCCGGTCCCCGCGCTCGACCACCCGGCCGTGGTTTCGGTCGCCAACATGCACCATCCGGTGAAGGGGCAGGTCGATCTCCTGGAAGCGATGCGGGAGGTGGTGCGCGCGGTGCCCGATGCGCGCCTGGTCCTGGTGGGCGATGGCGTGCGCCGCCCCATGCTGGAGGCGCTCGCGAAGGATCTTCGTCTCGAAGACCACTGCGCCTTCCTCGGCCACCGGCGCGACGTTCCGGCCATCCTGGCCCGAGCGGCGGTGGCGGTCTCGGCGAGCCACGCGGAGGGCATCTCGAACGCCATCCTCGAGGCGATGGCGGCGCGCAAGCCGGTGGTGGCCACCGCGGTCGGGGGCAGCCCGGAGCTGGTCCGCGACGGCGTCAACGGACGACTCGTTCCGCCCGGCGCGCCGGCCCAGCTCGCGGGCAGGTTGCGGGAGCTCCTGCAGAACAGGGGCACGGCGAGACGCCTGGGCGAGGCAGGGCGCGAGCTGGTGGAGCGCGAGTTCGGGCTCGACGCGATGCGGCTCAGCTACGATGCCCTCTACCGCGGCGTCGTCGCGGAATCGGAGGGCAGGCTCTCGCGTCTGATGCTGACCTGATCGACGGTCGCCGGTAGCAGTCGTATTCGAAGGCGCCGGTCGCGGTCGTAGTCGCGGTCGTACTCGCGTTCGCGCACCGTCCGCGCTCGACACGAGGTCGCTCCAACCCGGGTGACCGGCCGCAAGCGAGCTCGCCCCAAGATGAGAGCGCCACCCCTCCGCGCGGAAAGGTGGCGCTCGACGTCGCAGAGTCTGGCAGCGGGCCTCGAATCAGGCGCTGCCGGTCGCCCCCTTCTGATCGCGCTTCACCATCACGGCCTTGAAGAAGTCCTTGTTCATCTTCCGGATGACCTCGAGCGAGACGTGCGCCGGGCACACGGCTTCGCACTCGCCGATGAGCGTGCAGTGGCCGAAGCCCTCCGCCGTGTTCTGCTGCACCATGGCGAGGGTGCGCTCGTAGCGCTCGGGCTGACCCTGCGGCAGCACGTTGAGGTGTGTCAGCTTGGCCCCGGTGAAGAGCGCGGCCGAGGCGTTGGGGCAGGCGGCGACGCACGCTGCGCAGCCGATGCACGCGGCAGCCTCCATCGCGCGATCGGCGGCCTCCTTGGACACCAGGATCGAGTTGGCCTCGGGCGCGCTGCCCGTGCGGGTGGAGATGAAGCCGCCCGACTGGATGATGCGGTCGAAGGCGGTCCGGTTGACCACCAGATCCTTCATGATGGGGAACGCCTTGGCCCGCCACGGCTCGAGGGTGAGCGAATCCCCGTCCTTGAAGTGGCGCATGTGGAGCTGGCACACCGTGCCGCCGTGCACCGGGCCGTGCGGCGAGCCGTTCACGAGGAAGCCGCACATCCCGCAGATGCCCTCGCGGCAGTCGGAGTCGAAGGCCACCGGCTCCTCGCCCTTGATGATGAGGTCCTGGTTGAGGACGTCCAGCATCTCGAGAAAGGACATGTGCTCGTTCGCGACCACCTGGTACCGGACGAACCGGCCGGTGTCCTCGGCGTTCCTCTGCCGCCACACGTCGAGGGTGAGCTTCATGTCGCCGTGGGCGGCCGCGCCGCCGTTCGAGTGTCCGTTCGCGCTCACTTGTAGCTCCGGGTCGCTAGCTTGATGTTCTCGTACACCAGGGGCTCCTTGTGGAGCTCCGGCGTCTCGCCGCCCTTCCAGCCCCAGGCCGCCACGTACGCGTAGTCGGCGTCGTTGCGCTCGGCCTCGCCGTCGGCCGTCTGGTACTCCGTCCGGAAGTGCCCGCCGCAGGACTCGTTCCGCTGGAGCGCGTCGAAGCACATGAGCTGCGCCAGCTCGAAGAAGTCGCCGACGCGGTTCGCCTTCTCGAGCTCCTGGTTCAGGTCGTTGGAGGCGCCCAGCACCTTCACGTTCTTCCAGTACTCTTCCTGCAGCGTCGGGATCTTCGTGAGAGCGCGCTCCAGGCTCTCCTTGGAGCGCGCCATCCCGCACTCATCCCAGAGGATCGTGCCCAGTTCGCGCCAGTAGGAGTCCACCGTGCGCGTGCCCTTCGCGCTCAGCAGCTTGTCGAGGCGCGTCTTCACCTCGCGCTCGGCATCCTTGAAGGACGCGTGGTTGGTGTCGGACTTGGCGATCCCGCCCGAGGCGAGATAGTTGCCCACCGTGAGCGGCAGGATGAAGTAGCCGTCGGCGAGCCCCTGCATGAGCGCCGAAGCGCCGAGCCGGTTCGCGCCGTGGTCGGAGAAGTTCGCCTCACCCCCCACGAACAGCCCGGGGATGTTGCTCATGAGGTCGTAGTCCACCCACAGTCCACCCATGGTGTAGTGGACCGCCGGGTAGATGCGCATCGGCACCTGGTACGGGTTCTCGCCGGTGATGCGCTCGTACATCTCGAAGAGGTTTCCGTACCGCTCGGCGATGACGTTCTGGCCGAGCCGCTTGATGGCGTCTGCGAAGTCGAGATAAACGCCAAGCCCGCCGGGACCGACGCCGCGCCCCTCGTCACAGGCGTACTTCGCCTGCCGCGACGAGACGTCGCGCGGGGCGAGGTTGCCGTACGACGGGTAGACGCGCTCGAGGTAATAGTCGCGCTCGCCCTCGGGGATCTGGTCGGGGGCCCGGTGGTCGCCAGCCTTCTTCGGCACCCAGACCCGCCCGTCGTTGCGGAGTGACTCGGACATGAGCGTCAGCTTCGACTGGTAGTCGCCCGACTTCGGGATGCAGGTGGGGTGGATCTGCGTGTAGCAGGGGTTGGCGAAGTACGCGCCCCGCCGGTGCGCCCGCCAGATGGCGGAGGCGTTGCAGCCCTTGGCATTGGTGGAGAGGTAGAAGACGTTCCCGTAGCCGCCGGTGGCGAGCACCACCGCATCGCCGATGAACGACTCGAGCGCGCCGGTCTCGAGGTTGCGGGTGACGATGCCTCGCGCGCGCCCGTCGATGACGACGAGGTCGAGCATCTCGTGGCGAGCGAACATCTTCACCGTGCCCGCCGCCACCTGGTGCTCGAGGGCCTGGTAGGCGCCGAGGAGGAGCTGCTGGCCGGTCTGGCCCCGGGCGTAGAAGGTGCGGGAGACCTGCGCGCCTCCGAAGGACCGGTTCGCCAGCGTGCCGCCGTACTCTCGCCCGAAGGGAACGCCCTGGGCGGCGCACTGGTCGATGATGTCGACCGAAACCTCGGCCAGGCGGTGGACGTTGGCCTCGCGGGAGCGGAAGTCGCCGCCCTTGATGGTGTCGTAGAACAGGCGGTACACCGAGTCGCCGTCGTTCTGGTAGTTCTTGGCGGCGTTGATGCCGCCCTGCGCGGCGATGGAGTGCGCGCGGCGCGGGGAGTCCTGGTAGCAGAAGTTGAGGACGTTGTAGCCGAGCTCGCCCATGCTGGCGGCAGCCGCCCCGCCGGCGAGGCCCGTCCCCACCATGATGACCGTGTACTTCCTCTTGTTGGAGGGGTTCACGAGCTTCATGTGGTCCTTCCGCTCGGTCCACTTCTTCTCGAGCGGTCCAGCCGGGGTATTCGATTCGAGGGCCATGGCGCTCCTAGCCGTGAAGGACGCCCGTGAGGACTGCCACGGGGACGGAGATGTTGGCGAGCGCGATGAGCGTCGCGGCGAGCGCCGCGAACCGCTTCACGTTCGCCGTGTAGCGCGGGTGGGAGAGGCCGAGGGAGCCGAACATCGAGTACACCCCGTGCCAGAGGTGGAAGCCCAGGGCGACCATGGCGGCGATGTAGAGCAGCGCCGGGATGGGATGGGAGAAGCCGGTGACCACGTTGTTGCCCGGGTCGAGCTCGACGTACCGCCCGGCGTGCGCGACCCCGACCGTGAGGTCGAGCACGTGATAGACGATGAAGAGCAGGATGAGCACGCCGGTGATGATCATCGTGCGCGAGGGAAGGGTCGCCTGGATGACCTCCTTGCGCTGGTAGGCGATGGGTCTGGCCTCCCGCTTCATGAACCAGAGCTGGATGCCGGCGACGGCGTGCACCAGCGCGGCCGCGATGAGGACGGTCCGCGCCACCCACAGCAGTCCCTCGCTGGAGTGAAGCAGCTTGGCGTAGCGGTTGATGACCTCCGAGCCCGCGTACACCTGCATGTTCCCCAGCAGATGGGCGACCACGTAAAGGAAGAGCACGATCCCGGAGAGCGCCATCAGCACCTTCTTGCCGACGTTGCTCGCCCAAAGGAGTGAGAAGCGGGATGGGCCGGGACCGATGACCACGTCCTTCGTCGTGACGCTCATGCGCGGAGCTCCATACCGTGTGGCGCCGTACTCTGGGTGCGACCCGGACGCCGTGGGACGCACACGGAACCACAAACGGAGGCGGGCGGGAAGGTCCCGCTACCGCCCCATTGGGTCTCTCGCCAAAGAGTGAAGAATTCCGCGGTGCGTCACCCGCTCCAGACGCCCGGACCGCGCTCACCGGTCGAGCACTCGGAGCCGACCGGTCGAAGCCACCACGGAACCGATCGTCAGCTTCGGCGAGGAGGCGTCTTCGGGTCGCACGCGCGCCAGCCCCGGGGCCGCCGGCGAGCCCGCTCCCGGGCCGGTCGCGCCTCGTCCAGCCTCGACGTATACCTTTCGACATGCAAAGCGTTTGCGTCTTCTGCGGATCGTCGGACGGGGCAAGACCCGCCTATCGCGAGGTAGCGCGCGGGCTCGGCATGGAAGTGGCTCGCCGGGGCCTCGCGCTCGTGTACGGTGGCGCGAGCGTCGGGCTCATGGGCGCGGTGGCGGACGGTGCGCTCGAGGCGGGGGGCGAGGTGGTGGGCGTGCTCCCCCAGGCGCTGCAGGCGAAGGAGCTCGCGCACCCGCGCCTCACCCGCCTGGAGGTGGTCGGGTCGATGCACGAGCGCAAGGCGCGCATGGCCGAGCTGTCCGACGGGTTCATCGCCTTGCCGGGCGGCATGGGGACGCTCGAGGAGCTGGCCGAGATCCTGACCTGGGCGCAGCTCGGACTGCACCGGAAGGCGGTGGGGCTGCTCGACGCACAGGGGTACTGGTCGCCGCTCGTCGCGTTCTTCGACCATGCAGTAGCGGAGCGGTTCATCCGGCCCGAGCACCGCGCCATGCTGCGCGTCGCGGCCGAGCCCGGAGCGCTCCTCGATGACCTGGCGGCGTACGTGCCGGCCGCTGCGCCGAAGTGGATCGAGCGCGGGGAGAGCTAGGGATTCGAAGCGGGCACGCCCTCGGACGGGGGCCCCAGGAACGTCAGGACGGTGCGCACGACGTCGTCGAGCTCGAACGGCTTCTCGAGCCAGCCCTCGGCCCCGATCTCCTCCGCGCGCTGGCGCGCGTTCTCCGCGGCGGTGACCACCACGATGGGCGCGGCGTGCCCGTAGCGCCCGCGGAACTCGCGCGCGAACTCCCAGCCGTTCATGACCGGCATCCGCATGTCGAGGAAGATGAGCCCGGGCATCGACTCGCTCACGCGGCGCAGGGCCAGCGCGCCATCGGCCGCCGTCCGGACGAGATACCCGGCCTCGGACACGATCATCTCCACCAGCGCGGCGAGATCGCCGTCGTCCTCCACCACCAGGACGCCCGCCTCGGGAGACGTCATGACGGCCCCTTTGCCAGCGGGATGGAGAACGAGAAGGTGGAGCCCGCGCCAGGCGCGCTCTCGAACCAGATCCGGCCGCCATGCCTCGCCACGATCTCGCGGCTCACGTCGAGCCCGACCCCCAGCCCGCCGTAGTCCTCGGCCGTGCCCGCATGCGCCCGGTAATAGCGCTCGAACACGCGCGCCTGCCGCTCTTGCGGGATGCCCACCCCATGATCCCGCACCGACACGATGGCCTCGCTGTCGCCGCGGGTGAGCGCGGCCTCCACCACCTCCCCCTCCGGCGAGAACCGGAGCGCGTTCTCGACGAGGTTCACCACCACCGCCTGGATGCGCTGGCGATCCGCGAGCACCTGCGCCTGGGCCTTCGCGGTGAAGGTGATGCGGCGCCCGGCCGCCTGGGACCGCAGCGTGCCCAGGACCTCCTCCAGCAGCGCGGCGAGATCGAGCCATTCCCGGCGGAGGTCTCCGCTCCCCAGGCGGAACCGGGAGACCTCGAGGAGCTGTCCCACCATGCGCGCCATGCGGTCGATCTGGCGGGCGATGACGTCGAGCCCGGGCCCGTCGCCCTGGCCGCGCTTGCGCATGAGCTGCGCGTAGGCTTTCACCACGGCCAGGGGCGTCTTGAACTCGTGCGCGGCAGTGGCCAGGAACTCCTCCCGCATCTCCTCGAACCGCTTCACCTCGCTGATGTCGCGGATCACCGCGACGGCGAGGCGGGGTGCCTCGCGAGGATGCGCCCGCACCGGCGCCGACGAGATGGCGAGGTAGCGCTCCGCGCCGTCGAACGCGCGCATGCGGGTCTCGTGTCCGGTCACGATCTCCCCGCGCAGGGCGCGCGCGGTGGCGCTCTCCTCCCACGACGGTGCCTGGCCATCGCCCACCGGGAGGGATACGCGCGCGAGCAGCTCCGGCATCGGACGGAGGAGCTCCCGCCGGTGGGCCGCGCCGTAGAGGACCACCGCCGCCGCGTTGACGTCCACC
Organism: Myxococcales bacterium; assembly: GCA_038320275.1. Lineage (GTDB taxonomy): Bacteria > Myxococcota > Myxococcia > Myxococcales > Anaeromyxobacteraceae > Anaeromyxobacter_A. Next base: position 26,379 of record JBBQEB010000012.1, read on the forward strand.
ACCTGGCCGGAGCGATCGGTGACCACCACGGCGTCCGCCATCGCCTCCAGCACCGTGCGGACCTCGACCTCACGCACCGTGCGCTCGGAGAGGTTGCGCCGCATGAGGACGTACAGCACCAGCGCGCTCACGACGACGAAGGCGACGGCCTTCCCGGTCTGGAGGTCGGGGCGGCGGGCCGGCTCCCGGACGAAGATCGCGAGACCGGCGTCCGAGAAGAGGATCCACGCGATGCCGCCGGCGGCGTACAGCAGCACGATCCGGAGTGGCGTGACGAGCCGGCGGAGCCGCGGGGCCGGGCCGGAGGGCGGCTCGAGGCCGGGTGCGAATCCCCTTGGGCGCTGGGGCTCGGTTTCCACGCCCCAAGGGTTTACCGCGTTCAGGTTCCGCCGCGTCAGGCCCTGGGCAGGGGGCCTTGGCCCCTTCGACGCGCGGGCGCGCGTGCTATAACCCGCGCGCCTTGGCCCCCGAGATCCTCGTCGTCGCCACCGAGGCGAGCGCCGACCTGCACGCTTCGCGCGCGCTGGAGGAGCTGCGGCGCCTCCGGCCCGACGTGAAGGCGTACGGCATGGGCGGGGCCTGCCTGCGCGCGGCGGGCCTGGAGGCCCTCCACCACGCGGAGGAGATGTCGGTGATGGGCTTCGCGGAGGTCGTTCCGAAGATCCCCGTCATCCTGCGCATCCTGCGATCCCTCGGCGCGGCCGCGGAGGCCCGGCGCCCGGCGGTGGCGCTGCTCGTCGATTCTCCCGACTTCAACCTGCGGCTCGCGAAGCGGCTGAAGCGCCTCGGGATCGCGGTGGTCTACTACGTGTCCCCCACCGTCTGGGCCTGGCGCCGGCGCCGCGTCAAGACCATCGCGCGCGTGGTCGACCGGATGCTGTGCATCCTCCCCTTCGAGGAGCGCTTCTACGCCGGCACCGGAGTGTCCGCCCGGTTCGTGGGTCACCCGCTCGCGGAGCGCCCCATGGCGGGCCCGGTGGCGTCCTACCGGGCCGCGCTCGGGCTTCCCGCCGGGCGCACCACCGTTGCGCTCCTGCCGGGGAGCCGGCGCTCCGAGGTGAAGCGCATGTTCCCGGGAATGCTCGATGCGGCTGAGCGCATCCGGGCGCGCCACCCGGACGCCCAGTTCGTGGTCCCGGTGGCCTCCACGCTGGGCCGCGGCGTCCTCGAGCCTTACCTCGCGAGCCACGCCGGGCTCGAGGTGCGCCTTGCACCGGAGGGCGCCGAGGCCGCCGTGGGCGCCTCCGATGCCGCGCTGGTGAAGAGCGGGACCTCCGTGCTGGAGGCGGCGCTCATGCTCCGTCCCATGGTGGTGGTGTACCGCCTCTCCTGGCTGAGCTACTTCATCGGGCGCCTGTTCATCCACATCGCCCACTTCGCCCTGGTGAACCTCCTCGCCGGGAGGGGGCTCGTGCCGGAGCTCCTGCAGCGCGAGGCGAGTCCCGCCCGGATGGCCGACGAGATCGAGCGGCTCCTGGCGGCCGGCCCGGCCCGCGACGAGCAGCTCCGCGGGCTCGCCGAGGTGCGCGCCTCCCTGGGCGAGCCCGGGGCGCCCCGCCGCGTGGCCGAGGAGCTCGCGGCCTTCCTTCCGCCATGACCATGTCCGCCACGCAGACCCGCAGGGCGCTCGTCTGCCTCCCCACCTACGACGAGCGGGAGAACGTCGAGCCCATCACCCAGGCGATCCTGGCCGCCTCGCCCGAGGTCGACGTCCTCGTCATCGACGACAACTCTCCCGACGGGACGGGGCGCATCGCAGACGCCATCGCCGCTCGCGAGCCCCGCGTCCAGGTCCTTCACAGGGCTGGCAAGCAGGGGCTCGGCAAGGCCTACCTCGCCGGCTTCGCCTGGGCCCTGGCCCGCCCGTACCAGCTCGTCCTCGAGATGGACGCCGACTTCTCCCACAACCCGGCCTACCTGCCGGCGCTCCTCGACGGCGCCCGCAGCGCCGATCTGGTGCTCGGCTCGCGCAACGTGAGGGGAGGGGGCACCGTCAACTGGGGCGTCGGCCGCAAGCTCCTGTCTCGCGGCGGTTCGCTCTACGCGCGGACCGTTCTCGGAATCCGCATCCGCGACCTCACCGGCGGGTTCAAGTGCTTCCGCAGGGAGGTGCTGGAAGCGATCGATCTCGGCAGCGTGGAATGTTCCGGCTACGCCTTCCAGATCGAGCTGACCTACCGGGCCCTGCGCAGGGGTTTCCGCGTCGCCGAGGTCCCCATCGTCTTCGAGGACCGCCGGGTCGGCCACTCCAAGATGTCGCGCCGCATCGTCCTGGAGGCCGTCGGCAAGGTCTGGTCCATCCGGAGCAGCCCCTTCGGCGGAGCGGCCTGATGCAGGAGATCCTCAGCTTCGCCTTCGTCTCCTTCTCGGCCGTCTTCGTGGTGGTGGACCCGTTCGCCGGCGTCCCTTTCTTCATGTCCATGACGGCGGCCGACAGCGCGGAGCGCAAGCGCGAGACGGCGCGCCGGGCGGCCACCGCGGCCTGGCTCGTCCTCACCTTCTTCGCCATGTCGGGGGCCGTGGTCTTCAAGGTGCTCGGGATCACGCTCGCGGCCTTCAAGATCGCGGGCGGGGTGCTCCTCCTCATCATGGCGGTGGACATGCTTCGCTCGCGTCCCTCCGAGGCGCGCATCACCGCGGGCGAGGTGGAGTCGGGGCGCGTGAAGGAGGACATCGCGATCGTCCCGCTCGCCATGCCGCTCCTCGCTGGCCCCGGCTCCATCGCCACCGTGGTCGTGCTGATGGGGCGGGCGCGCTCCGCCCAGCTCTGGCACGTGCTGGTGGTGCTCGTCGCCATCGCGATCACTGCCGCGCTCTCCTACGTCATCTTCGCCGCAGCCTCCCGGGTGGACCGCGTGCTCGGCAAGACCGGGCTCAACATCCTCGAGCGCGCCTCCGGCCTCCTGCTCGCAGCCATCGCCATCCAGTTCATGATCGACGGGCTGGGAGAGGCGGTTCCTGGCATGCTGCACAGGGTGTAGCGCCCACCGCGGCGCGAGAGGGCGCATCGTCCCCCTTCGGCCATGAACGTCACGCCACTCCTCGGAACGCCGGATCGTGCGCGGGCGCGCCGCTTCCTCGCGTCGCAGGGCCTCCGGTTCGAGGAGCCGCTCGACGATCTGGTGGGCGCCTTCGCGCCCGGCGGCGACCTCGCCGGGGTGGGCGCGCGCGCCGGCGCGGTGCTGAAGATGATCGCTCTCGTCCCGGCGGAGCGCGACGGGAGCCTCCTCGGGACGATCGTGACCGCGCTCGTCGGGCGGGCGCTCACCGCGGGCGTGGAGGGGCTCTTCGTCTTCACGCGGCCCGAGCACGCACCCTCCTTCGAGATGCTCAACTTCGAGCTCCTCGCCGCGAGCGGACCGGCGGCCCTGCTCGAGTACGGCGGCGGCTTCGGACGGTGGCTGGCCTCGGCCCGGGCGGCGCTGGGGAAGCCGCCCCCGCTGCCGGGCCGGTCCGGAGCGGTGGTGGTGAATTGCAATCCGTTCACCCTCGGTCACCGCTACCTCGTCGCGTCGGCCGCGGCGCGGGTGGAGCGGCTGGTGGTCCTCCTGGTGGAGGAGGACCGCTCGGCGTTCCCCTTCGAGGTGCGCCTGAGGCTCGTCCGCCGAGGCACGGCCGACCTCCCCAACGTTCGCGTCCTCGCCACCGGCCCTTATGCAGTGAGCGCGGTGACCTTCCCGGCCTACTTCCTGCGCGCGGGGGAGCGGGCCGCGGAACTGCAGGGGGAGCTCGACGCGGCCCTCTTCGCGCGCCGCATCGCGCCGGGGCTCGGCCTGTGGGCGCGCTACGTCGGGGACGAGCCGTTCGACCCCACCACGCGCGCCTACAACGCCGTTCTCCGCCGGGTGCTGCCGCCCGGCGGGGTGGAGCTCGTGGAGGAGCACCGGCTGGCCGCGGCCGGCCAGCCCATCAGCGCCTCGCGAGTGCGGGAGCTCCTGGCGCGGGGCCCGCCCGACCGCGCCACCCTCGCGGCGCTCGTCCCGCCCACCACATTGGAGTATCTCCTGTCGGGCGAGGCGCGTCCGGTGCTGGAGCGCCTGCGCGAGGTGGAGGGGCGGCGATGAAGATCGGCAAGAAGGCGCAGGCGGGGACGATGCAGTCGAGCGACCTCATGGTCTTCGTGGAGCCGGCGCCGGAGCTCACGGTGGAGATCGCTTCCACGGTGAAGGCGCAGTTCGAGGACCTCATCCGGGAGCGCATCGGAGAGGTCCTGGCGCGGAACGGCGTCACCGCCGGGCGGGTGCGCGTCACCGACCGCGGCGCGCTCGACTACGCCATCGAAGCGCGGCTCGAGACGGCCCTGGCGCGCGCCGGCGGTGGGGAGGGGTGAGATGGAGGGCTTCTGGTACACCGAGGCGGAGGGCGGGCGCCGTTTCCTCGTCAAGATCGCGCCGGGCGAGAGCCTCCGTCGGCGCCTCGCCGACTGGGCCGGCGCGGCCGGTGTGAAGCGGGCGGTGCTCGTGTCCGCGGTCGGCTCCCTGCGCGACCTCGAGTTCCGCGGGATTAAGACCGGCGCCAAGCTCCCGCTCACGCCCGCGCGCCTCCAGGTCCACAAGGTGGAAGGCCCGCTGGAGCTCCTGGCGCTGTCGGGCAACGTCATGCCGGGCGCGGAGGGCGCCCCCGACTGCCACTTGCACGTGATGGCCAGCCGCGCCTCGGGCGAGGTGGTGGGTGGGCACCTGTTCGACGGGACGGTCTTCGCCAACTGCGAGATCGTCCTCACCGAGATCGTGGCCGAGGGGGTCTCGCGCCACACCTCCGCTACGGGCGGCGTGGAGACCATGTTCATCCCGGACCGCCAGCCATGACCGCGGCCCGGCTCCGCAGGTCGCTCCTCTACGTGCCGGGCAACATGCCCTCCATGCTGCAGAACATCCCGGTCTTCCGCGCCGACTCCATCATCATCGACCTGGAGGATGCGGTGCCGGTCACGGAGAAGGACGCTGCGCGCAGGCTCGTGCGCCGCTTTCTCGACCGCCATCCGCAGCGCGACAAGGAGATCCTGGTCCGCATCAACGCGCTCGACACCGCCTGGGGCCACGACGATCTGCGCGAGGTGCTGCCGGCCCTCCCGGACGGCATCCGCCTCCCCAAGGCGGACAGCCCCGAGATCGTGGAGCGGCTCGACACGCTCCTCACGGAGCACGAGGAGGGGCTGGGGATCCCGGTGGGGCGGTTCTGCGTCCTCCCGTCCATCGAGAGCGCAGCGGGCGTGATCGCCTCCATCGACATCGCGCGGGCCTCGAGCCGTCTCATCGGCCTCGCCTTCGGGGCGGAGGACTACACGGCCAGCATGGAGATCGAGCGGTCGAAGACCGGCGAGGAGCTCCTGAACGCCCGCGCCCGGATCGTCTGGGCGGCCAAGGCGGCGGGCATCCAGGCCATCGACACCATCTACGCCGACGTGGCGGACATGGAAGGCTTCCGCCGCGAAACGGAGCTCGTGAAGGCCCTCGGCTACACCGGCAAGTCGCTCGTGAACCCGCGCCAGATCGAGATCGTGCACGAGGTGTTCGCGCCGAAGGAGGAGGAGGTCGCCTGGGCGCTCCAGGTGGTGGACGCCATCCAGCGCGCCCGCGCCATGGGCACCGGGGTCATCGCGCTCCGCGGCAAGATGGTGGACGCACCGGTCGTGAAGCGCGCGCTGCGCACGCTCCGCACCGCGCACGCGCAGGGGCTCCTCGACACGGCGCCCGACGAGGAGGCCATCCTTGGCTAGGAACAGCCTGGGGAGGGAGCTCCCCGACGCCTGGAACGGCCGGCCCGTGCTCCCGTACGCGGGCCCCTTCGCGCGCCGCCCCACCGGCGACCGCGCCAGCTCACCCCTCCGCCGCGTGGATCCCGGCGACGAGAAGCTGCTCCGCGACCTGCAGGAGGCGGTGGAGGCCTCGGGCCTGCGCGATGGCGGCACCATCTCCACGCACCACCACCTTAGGAACGGCGACGACCTCCTCAATCACGTGGTCCGCGTGCTCGACCTGGTGGGGTTGAAGGACATCACCATCGCCTCGAGCTCGATCCACCCCGTGCATGCGGAGCTCGCCGACGCGATCCGGTCCGGCGTCGTGTCGCGGATCGAGTGCGGCGTGAACGGGCTCGTGGGCGAGCTCGTCACGAAGGGCGAGCTCCGCTGCCCGATCACCGTCCGATCCCACGGCGGCCGCGCCCGCTCGCTCCTCACCGGCGAGGTGCCGGTGGACGTCGCTTTCATCGCGGCGCCCTGCTGCGACGTCTACGGCAACATGAACGGGCTGCACGGCCCCTCCGCCTTCGGAAGCCTGGGCTACGCCTTCACGGACGCGCAGGTCGCCCGCACGGTGGTGGCGGTGACCGACAACCTCGTGCCCTATCCGGCAACGCCGGTGAGCATCCCGCAGCACCTGGTGGACTTCGTGGTGCCGGTGCAGCGGCTCGGGGATCCGGGAAAGATCGTCTCCACCACCACGCGCGTGACCACCGATCCGGTGGGGCTGCAGATCGCGAGGTACGCGGCGCAGGTGATCGAGGCCTCCGGGCTCCTCGTGGACGGCTTCTCCTTCCAGACCGGGAGCGGCGGCATCTCGCTCGCCGTGGCCGAGAACGTCCGCAACCTCATGCGCCGGGGGAAGGTCCAAGGGAGCTTCGGCTGCGGTGGCATCACCGGGGCGTTCGTGGACATGCTGGAGGAGGGGCTGTTCCGGTCGCTCTTCGACGTACAGTGCTTCGATCTGCGGGCGGTGGAGTCGATCCGGAAGAACGCCGCCCACCTCGAGATGAGCGCCGACCTCTACGCGAACCCCTTCAACGCCGGCCCGGTGGTGAACCGGCTCGATTGCGTGATCCTGGGCGCCACCGAGGTGGACGTGAACTTCAACGTCAACGCGAACACCGAGTCGAACGGTCTCCTCCTGCACAACACCGGCGGCCACAGCGACACGGCGGCGGGCGCCAAGCTCGCCATCATCGTGGCGCCCTCCATGCGGGGACGGCTCCCCATCGTCCGGGATGAGGTGACGACCATCACCACGCCGGGCGAGACCGTGGACGTGATCGTCACGGAGCGCGGCATCGCCGTGAACGAGCGCCACCCCGAGCTGGCCGCGGAATTGCGGCGCAGGAAAGCGCCGGTGAAGGACGTCCGCGAGCTGCAGCGCGAGATCACCGCGGTGACCGGTACGCCGCGCGCCATCCGCCGGACGGACGAGGTGGTGGCGCTCATCGAGTACCGGGACGGGACGATCATCGATGCCGTCCGGCGCGTCGAGAGCTGAGCTGCTGGCCGCCCGCGACGCGCGGCAGGCGGCGATCGACCGGGCCGTGGCAAGGCTGCGCGCGGGCGGGGAGGGCGAGCTCGGCGCCGTGCAGCCCGCGGCGCCCGGGTCATCGATCGTCGCCATGTCGCTCGCGATCCCGGGCGAGGAGAAGACGCCGCCCGGCGCGTTCGAGCTCTTCGCCTGGGCGTCCCGGCGGGTGCGCCTGGCGCTGCCGGGGGGCGCGGTGATCCACGCTGGGCGCGACGCGCTGGGGCCCTTCGAGCTCTTCGCGGGGGCGGCGACGCCGGTCCGCGCCAAGCTCGCCTGCGTCGCGGTGGAGAGCGCGGATGCCGCGGCCCGGCTCGCCGACCTCGACGTGCTGGCGCCCGATGGGCGGCCTCTCGACCGCGCTGCCCTGGGGCTCCCGCCCCGCGCCTGCCTGCTCTGCGGGGAGCCCGCGCGCGAGTGCATCGGAGCTCGTCGGCACGGGACCGCGGAGCTGGCCAGCGCCGCGCGCGAGCTCCTGGCAGGCTTCGAGGGCTTCGCCCGCGCGTGAGCTCCACGACGGCAGGCGACCCCACCCTCACCAGACCCCCTGGAGGACGCGCGTGACCCGCGCTGCGCAGGACGGACCCCTTCTGTGCCTCGCCGGATGCCTGGCGCGCGGGCTCGTCGAGGAGCTCCACCTCACCCCCAAGCCCGGGCTCGTGGACAGGCTGGACGCAGGCTCTCACCCGGACCTCACGCTCGAGCTCATGGAACGCTCGATCGAGCTCCTGCGCGCCGCGTGGAACGGGATGACGCAGGCGCTGTGCGAGGGAGCCGGGCTCGATGCGCTGGTCGCGCTCGGCCGCGCCGCCGAGGCTCGCATGGACCGCGAGCTCGGCACCAACACGCACCGCGGAGCGCTCTTCCTGGGCGGCCTCCTCCTCGGCGCGAGGCACCGGGCGGGGGTGGACGACGAGGGCCCGCTGCGCGAGGCGCTGGCCGCGCTCGCGGGCGAGCGCTTCGGGCATCCCGCCAGGACGGAGCGCTCCGCGCCCGCCTCTTCGGATGCGCAGGGCAGACCTGCTCCGGCCCGCGCGCTGGGCGAGGGGACGCGGAGCGCGGTCTGGCCCGCCACGCACGGCGCTGCCGCGCGCGCTCGGCACCGGGTGGGCGGCATCGTGCGCGAGGCCCTGGATGGCTTCCCCTCGCTCTTCCAGGCGGCGCTCCCGGCCTGGCGCGCCGAGCGGGCCAGGGGCGGTGACGAGCGGCGCGCCGCGTTCGCCGCCCTCGCCGCGCTCATGGGCACCGTGGAGGACACCACCTCCCTGCACCGCTGCGGGGCCCCTGGTCTCGCCCGGCTCCGGCGGGACGGCGCCGAGCTCGCCCGCATCCTGGAGGACGGCGGCGCGCCGGAGCCGTTCCTGACCGAGATGAACGACCTCTACCGCGAGCTCGGACTCACCATGGGAGGCGTCGCGGATCTCCTCGGGCTCACCCTGGGGTGGGTGGCGTACCGCGGCGCGTGATCAGGCGTCGCCCCGATCCCAGCGGTACTCCATGCGCCGCGCCGCGGCGAGCGCGACCTCCTCGTGGGACAGCCGCTGCACCAGGTGGAGCGCCATGTCGGTGCCGGCGGAGATGCCGGCGCTCGTCACGACGCGCCCGTCATCGACCCAGCGCGCCCGCCGGTTCCAGCGGACGTCGCTCGGGCACACCGAGACCACCCAGTCGAAGGCGCGCCGGTTGGTGGTGGCCTCCCGGCCGGACAGGAGCCCGGCCGCGCCCAGCAGCGCCGCGCCCGTGCACACGGAGGCCGTCAGCTCGGCCTCCGCGGAACGGGCGCGGAGGAACTCGAGCAGCGCCCCGTTCCGGACCTCGAGGCGCGTGCCGACCCCTCCCGGCACGAGGAGCACGTCGAGGCGAGGGCAGGAGCCGAGGTCGAAGTCGGGCACCACCCGCGGCCCTCCGCGCATCGGCACCTCCCCGCGGCTCTCGGCGACGGCGATCACCCTGAAGAGGGGCGTCCCCGGGGGAGGTCCGCCGGCAGCCGCGGCCGGCTCTCCTGGAGCCTCCGCGACGGCGAACACCTCCACCGGCCCGAACGCGTCCAGCGGCTCGAAGCCCGGAAAGAGGACGAGACCCACGGTGCGTACGTTCATGCCCTCTGCGTAACGCGCCGCGGCTCACGGGGCACGAGCCCGCCCGGCGGCACGCCCCGTCACCGATCGCTTGTGGCGGACCCCGGGTGGAGTGGGCCATGCTCTCCAAGCACACCCCAGCACGACGAGGACGCGCCATGAGATCGACCGAGACCTTCCGCCGCGCGCGCGACTTCCTGCTCGCCCACCGCGAGGACTACGACACGGCCTACCGCGACTTCCGCTGGCCCGCCCTCGACAGGTTCAACTGGGCGCTGGACTGGTTCGACGTCCATGCCGAGGGCAACCGGCGGACGGCCCTGCACCTCGTGGAGGAGGACGGCTCCGAGGTGAAGATCTCCTACGCGGAGCTCGCCGAGCGGTCGAACCAGGTGGCGGTCTTCCTGCGGCGGCGAGGCGTCGAGCGCGGCCAGCGCATTCTCATGATGCTCGACAACTCTCCGCCCATCTGGGAGGTCATGCTGGGCGCCATGAAGCTGGGGGCGGTGGTGATCCCGGCGACCTCGCTCCTCACCCCGGACGACCTGCGGGATCGGCTCGAGCGGGGGGGCGTGCGCCACGTGGTGACCGACTCCGCGGGCGCGCAGAAGCTGGGCGCCCTGGGGGGCTCGTACACGAGGACCGTGGTGGGCGAGCCGGTCGCAGGCTGGACGCCCTACGCGCAGGTCTACGAGATGCCCAGCGCCTTCCTCTCCAAGTCGGAGACGCACGCGAACGACCCGGTGCTCCTCTACTTCACCTCGGGCACGACCGCCCAACCCAAGCTCGTGATGCACACGCAGACGAGCTACCCCATCGGCCACCTCTCGACGATGTACTGGATCGGGCTGCGCGAAGGCGACGTGCACATGAACATCTCGTCGCCGGGCTGGGCCAAGCACGCGTGGTCCAACTTCTTCGCGCCCTTCAACGCCGGCGCGACCGTCTTCGTGCACAACTACGCGCGCTTCCAGGCGCAGCGGACGCTGCGGATCCTCGCCGAGCACGAGATCACCACGCTTTGCGCGCCCCCCACGGTCTGGCGGTTTCTCATCCTGGAGGACCTCGCGAAACATCCGGTGAAGCTCCGGGAGGCCCTGTCGGCCGGCGAGCCGCTCAACCCCGAGGTCATCGAACGGGTGCAGCAGGCCTGGGGGGTGACCATCCGCGACGGCTACGGACAGACGGAGACCACCGCGCAGATCGGCAACACGCCGGGCCAGCCGCTGAAGCCCGGTTCCATGGGGAGGCCGCTGCCCGGCTACCGGATCGCCCTCCTCGACGCCGAGGGGCGCGAGGCGGACGAGGGCGAGATCTCCCTGGCGCTCGATCCCCGGCCCGCCGGGCTCATGAAGGGCTACGCCGGCGACCCGGACCTGAACGACTTCACCACGCGCGGGGGCCACTACCGGACGGGAGACGTCGCCCGCCGCGATGCGGACGGCTACATCACGTACGTGGGGCGGTCCGACGACGTGTTCAAGAGCTCGGACTACCGCATCAGCCCCTTCGAGCTGGAGAGCGCGCTCATCGAGCACGAGGCCGTGGCGGAGGCGGCCGTGGTGCCGAGCCCCGATCCGCTGCGGGGGCTGGTCCCGAAGGCCTTCGTCATCCTTCGGCCCGGGCAAGAGCCCTCCCGCGAGCTCGCGCTCGAGCTCTTCCGGTTCGTGCGCGGCCGGCTCGCGCCCTACAAGCGGATCCGGCGCATCGAGTTCTCGGAGCTGCCCAAGACCATCTCGGGCAAGATCCGGCGCGTCCAGCTCCGCGCCATCGAAGGAGAAAGGCCGGATCCGACCCGGCGCCGCCCGGCCGAGTTCTGGCAGGACGACTTCCCGGAGCTCAAGGACCCGGCTCGAGGCTCTCCGGCAGAATAGTCCCTGAACGGCAGAGCTTGAATCGGAACCCTCCGACGATCACGCCGGAGGCTCGGAGCAGGGCCAGCGCCGCTCAGGCACCTGCGAGCGGGCAGGGCGCGGCCCTCCTCCGACCCGGCGCCGCACCCTCCCGAGGCGGACCGCGAACCGCCAGGGCGCCGCCCCGCCGTGATAAAGGGTCAGCCCGGACGATCAGCGCCGGCCCTCGCGCCGGCCAGGCGGAGCCCCCGTTTCCGGGAGAGCGTCACCCATGGCGAGCCCTCGCACCACCCGTACCTTCTGCATCACCGGGGCCGACGGTTCCGGGAAGACAGCGCTCGTCGAGGCCTTGCTCCGCGTCGCGGACGCCCGGCGGGCAAGTCCCGGCGGCTCCACCTCCCGCCTCGATGCCGAGCCGGAGGAGAAGAAGCGCAACTTCACCCTCTCCCTTCATCCGGAGACCTTCTGGGAAGCCGGCCGCATCTTCAACGTCATCGACACGCCTGGCTTCGCGGCGTTCCTGGCGGAGGTCGATTGGGCCCTGCGCGTCACCGATGGCGCGCTGCTCGTCGTCTCGGCAGCCACCGGCGCGCACAACCACGCCGAGCGGCACTTCGATCTGGTGGCGGCTTCCGGACTTCCTGCGCTCGGCGTGATCGGGCGGGTCGACCACGAGCGGGCCGACTTCCCGAGCGCGGTGGCCTCCGTCGAGAGCTCCCTCAAGGTGAAGCCCATTCCCCTCCAGCTGCCCATCGGGTCCGGGGCCGGGCTGCGCGGGCTGGTGGACGTGCTCGCCATGAAGGCCCACGTCGCCGGAAAAGCCTTCGGCACGTGGACGGAGGAGGAGGTCCCTTCCGAGCTGCGGGCCATGGCGGAGGCCGCTCGCACGGCCGCGGTCGAGGCGGCGGCGGAGTCGGACGACGAGCTGCTCGGCAAGTATCTGGAAGGCACTCCGCTCACGGAGGACGAGATCTTCCGGGGGCTGGCGAAGGGCGCTCGAGGGGGTCAGTTCCTGCCGATCGCGCTGGCCGCGCCCAAGCTGGGCGTCGGGGTCCGGGAGCTGCTGGAGCTCGTGACGAGGCTCCTGCCCGGGCCCGAGGAGCGAACGCGGACGGGCAAGGATCTGCACGGGACCGAGGTGGAGGTGGAGCCGCTCGCGAGCGGGCCTCTCGTCGCGCAGGTGTTCCGCACCACCATCGACCACTTCGCTGGACGCGTCGATTACGCCCGCATCTTCCGGGGCACGCTGCGCCCCGACGCGGTGCTCATGAACCCGCGGACGCGCAGCGAGGAGCGCATCGCCCACTTCTTCGAGACGGACGGAGCCCAGAACGACGAGGTGAAGGAGGCGGGCCCGGGCGAGCTGGTGGTGCTCATGAAGCTGAAGGACGCGCACACCGGCGACACCCTCTGCGACAGCGGGTCGCCGGTGCAGCTCCCGCCGTTCCCCCCGCCCAACCGCCCGGTCGCCTTCGCGGTGCACACAAGGAACGCCGACGACAAGGCGGCGGCCGCCCTCCACAAGCTCATCGAGGAGGACCCGTCGCTCGAGCTGACGCGCTCGCCGGAGACCGGCGAGATGCTGCTCAAGGGCATGGGGCAGGCGCACATCGAGGTCACCGTGGAGCGCGTGAAGCGCAAGCACGGCGTCGAGATGACGCTCGGACCGCCCACCCCCGCCTATCTCGAGACGGTGACGGTGGCCGCCAAGGCGCAGGGGAAATTCAAGCGTCAGACCGGCGGGCACGGTCAGTACGGCGACGCCCACGTCGAGATCGTCCCGGCGCCGCGCGGCGCGGGCTTCACGTTCGAGGACGCCATCGTGGGCGGCGTCGTGCCACGGCAATTCATCCCCTCGGTGGAGAAGGGCATCCGCAACGCGCTGCACGCGGGGCCACTCGCGGGCTACCCGGTGGTGGACTTCACGGCGCGGCTCGTCTTCGGCAGCTACCACGACGTCGACTCGTCCGACATGGCCTTCCAGGTGGCGGGGTCGATGGCGTTCAAGAAGGCCGTGTTGGAAGCGCGGCCCATCCTGCTCGAGCCGGTCATGAGGCTCGAGGTGCGGGTGCCGGAGGAGTACGTGGGGGCGGTCCTCGGAGACCTGAACAGCCGCCGCGCCAAGGTGCAGGGCATGGAGCCGGTCGCGCGCGGCGTGCTCGTGCGCGCCCTCTGCCCGCATGCGGAGGCCACCAGCTACGACGCCGAGCTGCGCTCGCTCACGCAGGGCGTCGGTTACTTCACCATGGAGCAATCGCACTACGACCCGGTGCCCCCCCCGATCGCGCAGAAGATCGTGGAGCGGCGGCGCGCCGAAGGGAAGGTGAAGGGAGTCGAGGAGTAGCGAGCCGGCCCCGGCATCTGCCCCTCGCCCCGCCGGTGTCGTAGGATGCGCCCGTCTTGGGCGCCTACCTCAGACTCCTTCGCTTCGCAGCCCCGTACCGCGCGCGCTTCGCGGGCGCGCTGGCGTGCATGGTGGTGCTGGCGCTCTCCACCGCTGCCTACGTGAACCTGCTCGGGCCGGTGCTCGAGTTCCTGTTCACCGGCCGGGCGCAGGCCATCGGCAGCCTGGGCAGGTTCCTGCCGTCCTTCCTCGACGTGAACGCGTGGCTGGCGCGGGTCGACCGCGAGCACGTCCTCGCCGTCCTGCCGGTCGTGATCGTGGGCGTGGCGGTGGTGAAGGGGGTCGCCTACTTCGGCCAGTTCTACCTCATGGGCATGGTGTCCCAGCGCGTGATCGCCGATCTCCGCACGTCGCTCTTCGACCACCTGCTCGGCCTCTCGCCCGCCTTCTACGGCAACCGGCACTCCGGCGACCTCATGAGCCGGTTCTCGGCCGACGTGCAGTCGGTGGAGACGGCCGTGTCGACGGCGGTGGCGAGCTACATGCGGGATGGGCTCACCATCGTCGTCATGCTGGTGAACTGCTTCGTGCTCGACTGGCGGCTGTCGCTCATGGCCTTCGTGGCGGTCCCGGCGACGCTCCTGCCCATCGTCCGCTTCGCGAAGCGCCTCAAGCGCGTGACCCAGCAGTCGCAGTCCGCGCTCGGCCGGATCTCCGAGATGGTGCAGGAGACCCTCTCCGGAATGAGGGTGGTGCAGGCCTTCGGGATGGAGCGGTACGAGTCGGAGCGGTTCAAGGAGGAGAACCGCCGCTGGCTCGCGATCATGCGGAAGAGCTTCCTCGTGCGCGCCTTCACCTCGCCGCTCATGGAGGTGATGGCCGCCGCCGGGCTGTCGCTGGCCATCTGGTGGGTGGGCGGCAGGATCGTCCGCGGCGAGCTCGAGGCGGGAAAGTTCTTCTCGTTCGTGGCGGCGGTCATGCTGCTCTACACGCCGGTGAAGCAGCTCGGCCGGGTGGGACAGATCGCGATGCAGGGCAGTGCCTCCGCCGAGCGCATCTTCGAGATCCTCGACGCGCGCACCTCGGTGCCGGACGCGGGCACGGGCGCCCTCACGCCCTTCGCCCGGGAGATCCGCTTCGAGGGCGTCTCCTTCTCGTACGGCGACGTGCCGGTGCTGCGCGAGGTCTCCTTCGTCGTGAGGAAAGGAGAGGTGGTGGCGCTGGTCGGGTCGTCCGGTGGGGGCAAGACCACCCTCGCGAACCTCCTGCCCCGATTCTGGGACGTCACGTCGGGGCGGATCACGGTGGACGGCATCGACGTGCGCGAGGTGACGCTCGCCTCGCTGCGGGCGCAGCTCGCGCTGGTGGGCCAGGAGACGCTCCTCTTCAACGACTCGGTGCGCGCCAACATCGCCTACGGCCGGCCAGGGCTGCGCCAGGAGGAGGTGGAGACGGCGGCCCGCATGGCCCATGCGCACGCCTTCATCGAGGCGATGCCGAAAGGATACGAGACCATCATCGGCGAGCGCGGCGCGCTGCTCTCCGGAGGCCAGCGCCAGAGGCTCGCCATCGCCCGCGCCTTCCTCAAGGATGCGCCCATCCTCCTCCTGGACGAGGCCACCAGCGCGCTCGACGCCGAGAGCGAGCGCGAGGTGCAGCGCGCCCTGGAGGCGCTCATGGGGCGCGGCACGGGCGGCGCCCGGACCACCCTCGTCATCGCGCATCGGCTCTCCACGGTCCGGAACGCCGACCGCATCGTGGTGCTGTCCGGGGGACGGGTGGCGGAGATGGGACACCACGACGAGCTCCTCGCGCGAGGCGGCGAGTACGCCCGCCTCCATCGAATCTTCGAGGGCGAAGGTGAAGGCGCGGGCCAGGGCGGCGCAGAGGGCGACCGCGCCGCGCGCCGCTCGGCCGCGGCGGCGGCGGGTTAGCCTTGTACGTCCTCTACGCGCTCGCGAGCTGGCTCGCGTTCCTCGTCCTCTTCCCGGCGCTGCTCTTCCACCCCAAGCTGCGCCACGGGCTGCCCTTCCGGCTCGGGATCTACCGGCGCTCCTTCGACCGCGGGCGCGGCAGCCCGCGCGTGTGGCTGCACGGCGCGAGCGCGGGCGATCTCCTCTCCCTGCAGCCCATGATGAAGGAGCTGAAGCGCCGCCTGCCCGGGTGCTGCATCATCGTCACCACCATCACCAACAGCGGCCTCGCCATGGCGCGCAAGAAGCTGGCCGAGGCGGACGTGGTCCTGTACGCGCCCTATGATCTGCCGCTCGCCACCCGCCGCGCCGTCCGGCAGCTCGCGCCCGATCTCCTGGTGCTGGAGTACACCGAGATCTGGCCCAGCCTCATCCGGGCGGCGCGCGCATCGGGGGCGCGCATCGCCCTCACCAACGGGCGCTTCAACCCGGACAAGCTCTCGCGTTACCGGCTCTTCTTCCGGCTCATCGGGAATCCGCTGGCCGCGCTCGACCTGTTCCTCATGCGCTCCGACGAGGAGGCCGAGCGGGTGCTCGCGCTGGGCGCCGCGCCGGATCGGGTGTGGGTCACCGGCAACACCAAGTTCGACGCACTGGTCCCCGACGCGCGCCCGGAGCGCGCAGAGGCGCTGCGGCAGGAGATGGGGCTCCCCTCCGGCGCGCCCGTCTTCATGGCGGGCTCGACGCACGAGG
>JBBQEB010000013.1:0-39673 GCA_038320275.1 Myxococcales bacterium
GGTTGGAGTCGCGGTCGAGGTCGAGGTCGGGGTCGGTGTCGGGGTCGCGGTCGGGGTCGGTGTCGAGGTCGAGGTCGAGGTCGGGGTCGGGGTCGGGGTCGGGGTGGGGGTCGCGGTCGGGGTGCCCGTCCCACCCGCGAGGGGAGCCGCCGCTTCCGGGATCGCGGGGTCGGAGGGTGCGACCTCGTCCCAGTCGGACCCGTCGTCGGGGAACTCCGCGAGGCGCCAATCGAAAGCCGAAGGCCTTGCAGGCTCCGCAGCTGGCTCCCTCTTCGTCGGGGAACCGGTCGCCGGCTGCGCTCCAGCCGGTTTCGGCGTCTTCTCCATGGGTCACCTCCGGGGACCATCCCGCCGCCCCGTGGGTGCAAGCTAACCTCGGGGTACGACGCGGACAGCCGCGATCGCAGCCGACGTCCCAGCGCCGCGGCAACCAAGGCCGCGCGCGAGAGCCGATGCATCGAGGCTACGACCTGCTCGCCGTCCCCACATCGAGCCCGCGAGGCCCTTCGTGCCAGCATCCTGTTCATGGCACACGCTCGACTCCCGCCTCCTGCCACGCGGGCCCTCGCCATCGCCCTCGCGCCGCTGCTCGCCTGCGGGGTGGGCGAGCTCCTGCGGGCGCGTCCGCGGAACAGCACCGGGGGCACCACCGACGCGGTGTGCACGGTAGGTGTGAGCGGGGGCAAGGTGATGGCGCCGGTCTTCGTGCGCAACCTGCGCGGCGACACGGGATGGTTCGCTTCGCCTCTCGTGACGGACCTCGGCGAGGCCGGCAAGAACAAGATCGTCGCCGCCACCTACGCGCTTCGCGTCTACGACGCTGCCGGCGCGCTCCTCGACAGCGCCGCGGGCAACGGCAAGCGTGTCTACGCGCCGCACCTCGTGACCGATCTCGATGGCGACGGCATTCCCGACGTCGTGGTGGGACAGGGCTCACAGGTGTTCGCCTACACGTGGGTGGGCGGCCGGCTGCGACTCAAGCAGGGGTGGCCGGTGGACACGTCGACGGCCGGGGAGTCGCCGGAGGTGCGCGGACTCGCCGCCGCCGACCTCGCGGGTGACGGGCGCATCGAGGTGGTCGCCACCACCACCCAGACGCAGCCCGTCGAGGCGGGCGGGGCGCAGGTGTTCGTCTTCTCGAGCGACGGAAGCCCCTACCAGCCGCCCGGGGCCTCGTTCCCGGCCTGGCCTCGCTACAACCATCGCAAGGGCCCAGGAGGCGACGCCGACGCCAACGGAGCCGGAGAGCGCGGTTACGGGTGCTACGGTCTCAACGTCGCCATCGGCAACCTCGACGACGACTCCGCGCTCGAGATCGTGGCGACCTACGACAATCACCAGATCCAGGTCTTCAAGGCGGACGGGACGGCGGTGAACGCCTCGCCATGGTTCACTAATCGTCTATCCGCCTACGCCGGCGATCGGCTCACCTGGGGACAGTTCATCCGGTGGTTCGATCCCGCGGTGGAGGCGAGCCAGTACCACCTCCACACGGGCGCCTGGCCCGACCCCGGCGCCGGGCAGGAGTGGCTGCAGTGGACCGCCTCGCCTCCCACCATCGTCGACCTCGACGGGGCCGGTCACGCCTCGGTGGTGGGGGCGCCCAACGTCGAGACGCACATCCCTTACGCCACCCAGGCCTACGCTCTCATGGCGCTCGACGGCGCGCAGGGTGACGGCAGCCGGAGCGCCATGCGCCACCCCGGGTGGGAGACGCTGCCGCGGGGCGAGCGGCCCATCGCGGTTGAGGGCTGGTATCCGCCGGTCGGCGTGCCGGCGGTCGCAGCCGCGAACCTCCAGGGCGACGCGCGCCCGGAGCTCGTCGTCTCGCTCAACGACGGCTTCATGTATGCCTTCGACGCCGGCGGCCAGCGGCTCTGGAGGTACGACTACACGCACGGCAAGCCGGTCATGTTCGCCTCGGAAGCGGCGGTGGCCGACCTCGACGGCGACGGCTCGCCCGAGGTGATCTTCACCACCTATGGCTCCCCCGACGCGAGGGACTCCGGCCACCTCGTCATCCTGGCCGCCAACGGGGCGCTGCTCCACGACGTGGCGCTCCCGAATCCTGGCAGCGACGGCAACGGCAGCGGCGCCCCGGCCGCCCCCACCATCGCCGACGTCGACGGCGACGGGCAGCTCGAGATCCTCGTGCAGACCTTCGACCACGGCCTGGACGTGTTCACGGTGCCCGGGTCGGGCACGAACTGCGTGCCGTGGCCGACGGCGCGAGGGGGGCCGACGCGCATGGGCCGGGCGGGCGGAGGGCGGTGACCGATGCGGACGCGATTCTGGCGCGGGCCTTCAGCTGTGCACCCGCCCGGCTCCTGGAGCCACCGCGTCAGCCCCTCCGGTCGGCGCGGCACCTCGGTCTCATGAAGGCGGAGGCCGCGCGCGAGCTCCCGCTCGCCGCTGCGGCTCATGCCCTCGCGTCACCTGGAACGGGAAACGGCGGCGAGGTCACGGCGAGAGCTGCCGCCTCCAGGCGAGCCTCCTCGGTCGCGGCGACATCGCCCTCCGCCCGCGCCACCGCTGCCCTGGCCTCCCAGGCCGCGGGGGACATCGGATAGAGGAGAGTCAACGCGGCCGCCAGCGCGCGCGCCTCGGGAGCCTTGTCTGTCGCGAGCTGATAGCGCGTCATCGCAACGTGCGAGTCGACGTCCGCCTCGCCGGCCCGAAGGAGGAGCGCGTAGAGGCGAGGCGTCGAGGGATCGTCCGCGCGGCGGTCGGAGTCCGCCAGCGCCTCGCGGATGCGCCTCCCGATCACGTCGAAGGAGGTGCGGAAGGAAAGAGCCAGCGGGTCCTTGGAAATTGCGGTCTGGATCTGTTCGAACGCCATCTCGAGCTCCCCTGCGTAGTCACAGGCCACGGCGTAGGCCCAGTGAAGGTGTGCCGAGTCGACCCCGGCCTTGCGGGCGAGAGCGAGGACCTCGCCGTACACCGCGATCGCCTCGCGCGGCTCGCCTCGCTCGACGAGCCCGTAGCCCTTGCTCGCGCCGGCCAGGAGGTTCTTCATCGTCTTGTCGATCATATCTCTATTCCTTCCAATGGATTGCGCAAAAGGCAGCAAGCCTAACCGTTCCGGCGGTAGCGCCGGAGCAAATGGCTCGTGATTGGGCTCCTCGTGAGCTCCCTGGCGGTGGCGAGGAGACAGCGGGGTTTGACGTCCAGCCCTGTCAGCAGCCCACGCCTGGACGCATGACGGAAGCTCCGCCAGGAATCTTACGAGGTCAAGCGACCAGGATCAGAAGGGATTTCCGGTCATGAAGCACTCCATCGCACACGGCATTGCCACAACCCCGGTTACCCGGGAGCTGGCCGAGGGTCGCTGGGCCGTGGCCCTACCGCTCGTCGTGATGGGGTTCAACATCATGCACGTCATCGGACGCCACGGATAGTAGCACCATTGACCATTCGTGGCAAGCGCGGCTCCTTGCCATCAAATGTCCCGGACGCTCCACTTCGAGGCGCCGCGTCCCGGGACATCCAGGATCCCGAGCGAGGGAGTTGCTCCATGTATCCCGCCGGTCGGTTTCGGGATCTCTGGCGCGCCCATTCCACCTGCTGGTCGGGCTTCACGCCCCGAGCAACTTCTTGCTGTCCTGCAGCCATCGCTCCTGAAAAGCTCGGCGGGCCGCCCATCCAACCTCCCGCATCCACCAGGCGTTCACGGAGCCTCCGATGCCGGCTCCCACCAACGGGATGGCCGCCAGCGCCTTTCTCTTGGTCAGGTGGATGCCGAGCTGTTTCGCGAGAGCCTGCGCGGCCTTGACGAGAGCGTCCGGTGTGATGCGACCGGCCACGGTCTTCTCGGCGCGCAGCATCGTCAGGGCGGCGATCTTGTCATCCATGACGTTGGCGCCGCTCGCCCCGAGGATGCCATAAGCGAAGCGGGCGTCCTCCTCCGAGCTACACGTGTAGCCGTAGCAGAGCCCGATCTTGTGGATCGTCCGGAGCGCGAGCGTGATGGACGCCGGGATGTCGAACACCAGTCCCACCAGGCCGCTGGCACCCCCAGCCGCACCTTCCGCCGCCGCGAAGCCAATGGCCCAGGAGTGGACGGAGTCCGCCAGGGCGTCGAGCCGCTCCAGTGGCAGGGCGCGCAGATCGTCGAGCGACTCCACTCCGGCTTCGCGCAGGAGGTCAGCCGGCCTCGCGAGCGTCTTCGCGAGCGAATTACTTGCCGTCAGTGCGGCCAAGATCGCCTCCTCCGGGACCGCCTTCCGCACAGCCCACGCGAGCGGCGCCGTCATCGCGCCGACGCCTTTCGACACCGCGCTTGGCTCTTCCTCCTTCCACGAGCGGATGTCCTGAAGCTGCTGCTCCTCGTACTTCGTCAACACCATTTCCAAGAGAGCCTCCGATCCAAAGACCACATCATCGTCCTGCCGCAAGCGCGGCGATCGCGTACGCGATGGAGAGGAACACGCCCACGGACGTGAAGGGGGCGTAGTCCAGGAAGGCGGCTCCGAAACGCGCCGCCAGGGTAGGGCGGGTCGGGCCGCGGTGCTCGCGGAGCGCACCCAGGATCGACATGAAGAGCGCCATCGCGAGGGTCAGCCCGGCGGCCAAGGCACCGGCGCTGACGGGCGACGCCAACGCTCCCGCGAACCGTTGCGCGAAGAACAGAAAGGTCGCGGCCACCAACGGGATCCCGAAGCCTACCAGGCGCCGCGTGGCCCCATCGATGGCGACCTCCACCTGGGAGCGCGCCAGCTCGCTGGATTCGGCAGCGCTTCGACGGATCTCCTCGCCGAGAAGCGTCACCACCCCGCGAAGCCGTTCCTCGACGCCAGCCAGTGCGCGGTCGGTATAGCCGTAGGTCGGTCGAGGGACTCATCGACGATCTTCTTCGCGGACCGTTCCACGCGTTCTGTCGTGTTCTCGACGATTTCTTGCAGGACGGGGACGTGGTCCTTCACGATCCCGCGCGCGGTGACGTCGATCTTCTGGATCGCGGAGTCGATGACTTGGGCGAGAGGTTCGAAGAGCTTGACCGCCTTCCTGCCGGTGAGGCCTCTTCCGGTCAACCGCACTTTGCCATCAGCCGCAGCCTCGTCCGGATCGGGAGGACGCCCCCAACTCACGCTCCGAACCCCTTCTTCAAAAGATAAGCGCCGCCCGAAGCCAGTGCGCCGCCGCCCACGGCAGCGGCCCAGTGGGGCGCCACCATCAGCGACGCACCGACTGCGACAAGGGCTCCGAGCGAGGCGGCGCCAATCTTCTCGAGTGGGCTACGCTCGCTCCACCAGCCCGTCAGCGTGTCCGGCTCCATTTTACGCAAGGTGCGCATCGACTCCTCCTGAGGCAATCCTCCCCGGGGCACGGACACGAGGGCCGGCAGGGCACCCTCGAGGTGGGCAGCGGCGCGGCCGAGTTCCGCATCGTCGGGCTCCCTGCCGAGGGTCCGTGATTCACCAAGCGTGGCCCGCGCCGAAGCGCTCCGTCGATGCAGGCGGGACACGCATACCGCCCCGTAGCGAAACCGCAGCACAAGGCCCCTGTCCGCGCAGGTGGTATTCTGCCCGGACGTCCTTCGAGCAGCGCGAAAAGGCGAGGCAGGCGGCGTTCCGGATGCACTCGCGGACGTTGTGCGACTTGGCGCGGAGGGTGACCGGCGATGTCGGGCGCGCGTCAACACCTGGATCGGGTCGCTGTCCGAAGTGTGCGTCATGAACCCTCGTTGCACGCCGCGGTCTCACGCTCCGCCGCCGCCTGGTCGTGGTCGATCCGCAGATCCTCGGCTTCGTGCTGCTTTCGTGTCCTCCGGAGGTAGTGCTTCCACCACCGATCAGAGCCGCGCCAGCTGATGCTGCGCGACGCGAGCTTCGCGACGAACCGGTGCGCGTCGTCCGCCGTGACCCAGTGGAAAGGCCGCCACGAACGCTCCTTGTCGAGCGCGCGGAGGAACGTCGCCCAGCTCTCCTGTGCCCGCCGAAACGAGCGCCTGCGCAGCGCCCGCCGCGAGCGATCCTCGGTCCGACTCATCGAACCCCTCGAGCTCGCTTGTCGAGCCACGTCGCGAGCTCCTCGAGCGCACGGCCCGTGCCGAGGACGATCAGAGCGGCGTCGTAAGCGCTCCCGGGACCGCCGCCCATGGCACGCACGCGTCGGGCCCAGCGCGGCAGCTCGAGCGCCGCGGCGCCCTCGGCCAGGAAGACGTCGTCCTCGATCCCGTACGCGCTTCGTGGACCTTCCGGTTCCACGAGGTCCTCCCAAGTCACCCCGCGAATCGCCCAGGCGGCGAAGCCGAGGCGGTCTTCCGGTGGCATGTCCTCCTCGTCGTACGCGTCAGGATCGAAAACGTCGCTCATCCGCTCCACGTACGCACGGACCTCGCGATCGCGAAGCAGCTTCTTCAGTTCGGCGCCGCCGTCGAGTGCCCGCGCTGCATCGAGGACGCGGTCGGCGCGCGTCCGCCATTCGAACTCGGCGCCGTCGTCAGCGAGGCGGAAGCTTGCCCAGCTCCGGCCGTCCGGGCCCGGGAACGGCTCGGCATCGAAGGGCCAGGTCTGCACCTCGTAAGCGAGTCCGTCGTCGAGGGCGTGCGGGTTGATGAGGGACGCGTGCGCCATTCACACCTCCGTGAATCGTTCCCTCGTTGCCGCGGCAACCGGCCGAGGCGGCCGTGACTGCGGCGCGCTCGCGGTCCGTCGCTCACGCGCCGGGGTCGTCCGTCGCAGCGTTCGCGAGCCCGCCGCCCAGGTTACTGAACCGAGCGCGCAATCGCGCGAAGCGTGCGTGCAGCGCCGCGACGCGCTCACGCTCCGGGCCCTCGTACGCGGCGAAACGAGCGAGAAGGGCGTCTGCCGTCCCCTTTACGTTCGGGATCAACAGGTAGTTCATCGGGTACCAGCGCCGCGTCAGCAGCCGCGGCTCGTACGCCTCGACCAGCGTCGCGAGGCGATCGGCCTCGGTCTCAGGCCCGGACGATGGTCGGGGATCGACCCGGCGGAAGCCGACCTCAACGCGCCGCATCTCGTGGCTCACGCGCCACACGCCCTGGTACAGGATCGCGCGGTTCGTCCACCTGAGGAACGTCTCTCCGAGCTTCTCCGCTCCTGGAAAATCGCGATCCACTTGGAACCAGAACACCTCCCGCGCGGCACGCAGGATCGTCCCGCGGAGGGTCCCGAACGACGAGTGGTAGGTCACGCCAACGCCGGGCGCGGGCTCGACCGCGCCCGGCACGGGCGGCAGGGTCACGTGTGTCATGGCAGGTTCACCAGGATCGCGCGCGCGAGGTCGGTGCGCTCCCACGAGAACCCCCCGTCCTCGTCGGCGACGCGCCCGAAGTGCCCGTACGCCGAGGTCCGCGCGTAGATGGGCCGGTCCAGGTTCAGGCGCTCGCGAATGGCGTTTGGCGTGAGGGAGATCGAGCGACGGATCGCGCGTGCGATTGTCCACTCGTTGTCGAGGCTCGTGCCCTGGGTGTCGATCCGGACCGACACCGGCTCGATGACGCCGATCGCGTAGGCGAGCTGGACGAGACAGCGGTCCGCGATGCCGGCAGCGACGACGTTCTTTGCGAGCCACCGCGCGGCGTAAGCCGCCGACCGATCTACCTTCGACGGGTCCTTTCCGGAGAAAGCGCCGCCGCCGTGCGGCGCCGCGCCACCGTAGGTGTCGACGACGATCTTGCGGCCGGTGAGCCCGGTATCCGCCGCGGGACCACCGAGGATGAACGAGCCCGACGGGTTCACGTGCCAGGTGGTGCGGTCGTCGAGCCAGCCCTCCGGGAGCACCTCCATCACGGCCGCACGGACGAGGTCGGGCAGCTCCCGCTCGAAGCCGGGCGCGTGCTGCTGCGACACGACAATCGTCGCGACGCCGGTGGGCTTGCCGTCCTTGTACCGAAGGGTCAGCTGCGACTTCGCGTCGGGCCCGAGCCGCACCTCTCCTCCGCGGCGAATCGCGGCGAGCCGCTCGACAATCCGGTGCGCGTAGTGGATCGCCGCCGGCATGAGCTCCGGGGTCTCGTTGGTCGCGTAGCCAAACATGATCCCCTGGTCGCCCGCGCCGCCGCTCGCGACCGCCGTGCCGATCTCCTCCGACTGCAAGTGGACGAGGTTCTCCACCTGCGCGGAGTCCCAACCGAAGTCGGCTCCCGTGTAGCCGATGTGGCGGATCGCGCCGCGCGCGATCGCCTCGAAGTCGACCTCGCTCACGCCGGCCACCTCGCCGGCGAGGATGCAGCGTCGCGCCGTCACCAGCGTCTCCGCGGCGACGCGGGCTCGTGGGTTCTGCGCAAGGCATGCGTCGACGATGGCGTCCGAGATCCGGTCGGCCACCTTGTCCGGGTGGCCCTCCGACACGGACTCGCTGGTGAACTCGTACGGTGAATCGCTCATGGAATCCTCATCGCCGCGGCATTGCCACCGAGCCGGCGTTCGCCGGAGTTGGCGGGGAGTCGTCGAGCCGCAGCTCTCGTCCCCTCTGGATGGGTGAAGCTCAGGATAGGGCCTGTACGGACACGGTTCGCGGCTACGCCGACGCAGCGCCCGGGATCGCGGACTGAGCCGGCCCCGGTTTCGTGGACGCCTCCGATGTGGTGGAGACTTGGTCCACGGGACGAGGAAGAAGGCGGAAGTTCACCGCCGAGTACAAGGCTGAGGTGGTTGGCCCTGCGCGTGCCAGCGGCAAGGCCGCTGGCCACGTCGCGCAGGAGCTCGATCTGACTGCTGATTTGCACGGTCCGGCGGTACCTGGCGGCGAAAGCCCGGGGCGTCGAGCAGGAGCACGGCCTTGCCGCGCTCGACGATGAGTTGGTGGCGGCGGTGGTCGCGGCGACGCAGCCCGGGCCGGCCGGCCACGTGGCGAGGGCTAGGCGGTCTGCGAGGCGCACCGGGAGCTCATCGAGCGGGAACTCCGCCAGCCGCCAGTCGTGCGCCGAGGGTGCACGCTGTTCCGTTCTGGGCTCCGCCTAGCTGGGTGAACCAGGCAGCGGCTGCCCCCGAGCAGGCTTCGGCGTCTCGTCAATGGCCACCCCCCGCAGCGTCCTTCTAGCTCCGAGGGTGAAACCTAACCCGGGGATCGGACGGGGACAGCACGGTTGCGCGCCGGGGGGGGGGTGCCTCACCGCGGTTCCGGGAGCCGCACCTCCGGAAACGCTCCCCGAATCGAGCCCTCGTGAAAGACGACGCGCCCGGCGGACAGCTCTCGAGGAAGAAGCGTGGCTGGTACCGATGCGAGTCGCCCCTCGTGGTCAAGCACGCACCTTCCCACCTCCTGCGCGGGAAGGGCCTCGACCAGCTCCCGCGCTTCATCGATGGCGGCGTGCCATCGGGCGGAAACGTCGCTCGCCCGGGGAGCCGGTCCCTCGAAGTCGAGGGCATCGAGCTCGCCCTGGACGTATCGCGTACGGGCGCATTCCTCGACGATGCGCTGTGGTGAGAACCCCGGATCCTTCCCCGCGGCCGCCCACGCCAGGTAGCCGAGGGGCTGCACCGTCTGGTGGCACCGCACGATGTCGAGCCAGTCGCGCGCCTCCCGGCGGCCCACGACCGCGAGCAACTTGTTGGTGGCGAGATCCAGGGGATGGAGGGTGAGGCCGAAGATGTCGTGTTCGACGAGCGGAAAGAAGCGGAAGGCGCTGTCGCGCACCCACTGGAGCAGCACGCTCTCGGCCGGGTCGCTCACGCGCGCCTCGATGAAGGCCTGCAGCTCCCGGAGAGGGTGGACGCGAAGGCCAACTGCCTCGAGCGCGGCGCGGTCGCGCGCCCAGGTCGCAACCAGCGCGGATTCGCTGTCGTGAAACAGATCGACGTCCCGAGACTTGCGAGCGCCAGCGGTGAGCTCGTTGAGCGCGACGCCGCCCGCGACGTAGCTCTCGCCGGACGCTCTTCTCCCGTCCGCTAGGAGCAGGCAGACGCGGCGCTGGAGCGCGCTGAGAGCCATTCTTGGAGCCTCGCCGCCCGCTTGAACTGCTCGAGGTCACAGTGCTTCTGGATCGCGTGCAGAACGCGCATCCGCTCCTCGTCCGTCCCAGGGTAGTAGTCGAGCTTCAGGAACCACAGCGACACGGCCCGGCATTCGTCCACGAGCGCGTCGATGGCTCGAACGATTTCCTCGGCGGAGGCGGGAACCATGGCGGCAGGAGGCTTGATGTCCGCGAGTCTACCGCCGCGGGTTCGACTTCGCACCCGGCCGATATTTGGAGGGATCACGATCGGGTGAGGCCTGCACTTCGTCTCGACTCTCAGGAGTGCCCGGTGCCGGTGCGTATGAGGGCCACCGTCAGCCGGACCCGCTGCTCCCAAGCTCAGGCGCCGACCCTGAAGGATCCCCTCATCGGGCAGGGGCAAGCTCTTGAAATCATTTAGCGAGGGGATCAACGTGCCGCCTCGTGAGCGACCATCCCCTCGACCGCGACCGCCTGAAGGGTCTCGTTTCCACCATCTTCGCCGACGACCTGCACGCCAAGCGGGTCGCGTCGCTGGCCAACGCAACGGTGGGGGTGTTGGAGGGCGCGGCGCTGGGTGTACACGCCATCGGTCGCGCGCTGGCAGTCTCCGCTGGGCTGAAGTCTCGCCACGCGGTGAAGCAGGTCGACCGGTTTTCAGGAACAGCGCCATCGACCCGTGGCGGCTGTTCGCGAGTTGGGTGCCGTTCGTGGTGGGCGACCGGAGCGAGATCGTGGTGGCCCTCGATTGGACGGACTTCGACGCCGACGACCAGTCCACGTTGGTGCTGTCGATGGTCACGAGCCACGGACGAGCCACGCCGCTGCTCTGGAAGTCCGTCGTGAAGTCCGAGATGAATGGCTGGCGCAACGAGCACGAAGACGTCTTGCTCCAGAGGTCCCGCGAGGTCCTCCCAGAGGGCGTGAAGGTAACGGTGTTGGCGGACCGCGGCTTCGGTGACCAAGCGCTCTACGAACTGCTGAAGGACCAACTCGGGTTCGACTTCGTCGTGCGCTTCCGGGGCGTGGTGAAGGTGGCGAGGGGAAGGTGAGGTCAGGCCAGCCAAGGACTGGGTCCCGCCGAATGGCCGCCCGAGGAACAAGGGTTACACTCTGTGTAGGGTGCGCATGAGATCCTCCTGGCGCAATCGACCGAGGCGGACAGAGCGTCCTGTCGCGTTCACGGAGGAGGCCTCCGAGAGTTCGACCGGGCCAGGGGTGCCGGCAACGGAAGGTGGAGCGCTGCCGCCTGAGCGAAGGACGGGCACCCGGAGAACCCAGGTGCCCGTCATGAGCGCGCCCTACTGGATTTGAACCAGTGGCCTTCGGATTCGTAGTCCGACGCTCTATCCAACTGAGCTAAGGGCGCAATCTGTCGTCCTGCGATACTGGCGGAAAGGGAGGGATTCGAACCCTCGAACCAGGTTACCCCAGTTACTGGTTTAGCAAACCAGCGCCTTCGGCCTCTCGGCCACCTTTCCAAGACCCTGCGCTGCCGCCGCTTCGAACCCTGCCGCTGCCTGCCTGGCCCCCGCCGCGAGGCCCTCGTGCCGGCTCTTCGCCCTGCTTCCACGTCGCTTCCACCTGGCGGAGGAGGAAGGATTCGAACCTTCGGAGGGCTTTCACCCTCTGCGGTTTTCAAGACCGCCGCCTTCAGCCGCTCGGCCACTCCTCCGAATCCGCGATCCCTCGTCGCCGCCAGCCCTTCGAGACCCGCCCATATACGTGAGGGCTGAGCGGCGATCAAGGTGGTTCGCCGCGCCGGGGCCGGCGCTCCTCGAACCGGGGCGGCGCGGGCTTCCGCCCCACGCCGAACCAGGGCAGCGAGCGCCCTGGCCCCGTACATTCCCGCCCCGTGCCGCCCCACCACCTCGTCCTCGTCCCTGGCTTCTTCGGCTTCGCGAACCTGGGCGACTTTGCCTACTTCGGCCACGTGAAGGACTACCTGCTGGAGGCGGGGCCGAGGCTCGGCGTCACGGGCGAGCTGCGGGTGGTGCGCAGCGAGCCAACGGCGTCGCTCCCGCGCCGGGCGGCGCTCCTCTGCGAGACGGTGTCGAAGCTCCTCGACGATGCGCCGGGGGAGGTGAGCCTCATCGGCCACTCGAGTGGCGGGCTCGACGCGCGGCTGCTCCTCGCGCCGGGAGTGTCGCTCCCCACCGGCGCCGACGTCGAGCGCTGCGCGGCCGCGGTCCGGTGCGCCGTCACCGTCTCCACGCCGCACCAGGGCACGCCGCTGGCGCACCTCTTCGCGAGCCTGCTCGGGCAGCAACTCCTGCGCCTCCTCTCGCTGGCCACCATGCACACGCTGCGCACGGGGCGGCTGCCCCTGTCGGCGGTGCTGCGCATGGCCCGGCTGCTGCGCCGCCGCGACGCGAAGCCCACCGGCGTGCTCGACCAGCTCTTCGCGCAGCTCCTCCAGGACTTCTCCGGCAACCGCCGCCGGGCGGTGGAGGCGTTCTTCTCGGAGATCGGCACCGACCAGGAGCTGGTGGCGCAGATCGCGCCGGGCGCGATGAGCGTCTTCAACGCCTCCACGGCCGACCGGCCCTCGGTGCGCTACGGCTGCGTGGTGTCGCGGGCGCGACCGCCGGGCCTCCGCTCGCTGGGCCGGGCGGGCTTCAGCGCCTACGGACAGGCGACGCACGCGGTCTTCGTCGGGCTCTACCGGGTGGCGGCGAGCGCGAGCGGCCACTTCCCGCGCGTGACCGCGAATCAGGCTGCGGCGCTGCGGCAGGCGTACGGCCGCGTCCCTGACGCCACCGCCAACGACGGCATCGTCCCCACCCTGAGCCAGCTCCACGGCGAGGTGCTGGCGGCGGCCTGGGGCGACCACCATGACCTGCTCGGCCACTTTCACGGCCCCACCCACGTGCCGCCGCACTTCGACTGGGTGGCCTCGGGCTCGGGCTTCGTCCGCGAGGACTTCGAGCGGGTGTGGGGCGCGGTCGCGAGCTTCCTGGCGAGGCCGCGGGCCTAGCCAACGGTGCTGCGCGCAAGGGCGCAGCGCGAGTGCCCTGCACGTCCGCACCCCCTCCGCCCGCGCGGAGGCCGTCGCTGGGCCTCGCGCGGACGCGCGGCGATGTCGTCGCCCCGGCGCGGCGCTACTGCGCGGTCGTGCCCTGGGTCTGCGCCTTCTCTGCCCGCTTGGCGGCCTTCTTGTTCTTGTGGTGCTGGTACAGCGCGCCGCCGGCCGCGCCGACCGCGGCGCCCTTCTTGCCGCCCACCACCGCGCCGCCGACGCCGCCCACCGCGGCGCCCTTCAGCTTGCTGTGGTGCTTCTCGGGCTGGCCCTGCGCATTCTGGCCGGCGGGCTCGTCGGCGGCGAGCACGGGAGCGGCGGAGGTGAGGGCCAGCGCGGCGGCGACGGCCAGGGCAGGGGATGCGAGCTTCCGGGCAAAACGGGACATGCGGAGCCTCCTCGAGGCGACAGGTGAGCTGAAATGGTGTTCACCGAGGCGGCGCCGCGCCACGCAACTCGTGCGGTCGGAGCGCCGTCACCCATCCGGTTCAGCGGCGGGTGCGGCGCGGGTCACCGGCGGAGCGAACCTCGCCGCGCCAAGACCGCACTTCAGCTCAACGCTCCACCCCCCGCGGAAACGACTGCGGCACGATGCGCTCCAGACCGCCCATGTACGGCCGCAGCGCCTCGGGCACCAGGACCGTCCCGTCCGCCAGCTGGTACTGCTCGAGGATGGCGCCCACGGTGCGCCCCACCGCCACCCCGGATCCGTTGAGCGTGTGGGCGAGCCGGGGCTTCCCCTTCTCGTCGCGATAGCGCAGGCGCAGGCGCCGGGCCTGGAAGTCGCCGCAATTGGAGACCGAGCTGATCTCCCGATAGGCAGCCTGACCCGGGCACCAGACCTCGATGTCGTAGGTCTTCTCGGCGCCGAAGCCCATGTCCCCGGCGCAGAGCAGCACCACCCGGTGGTGGAGCCCCAGCCGGCGCAGCACCTCGCAGGCGTCGTCGAGCATCTTCTCGTGCTCGGCCTCGCTCTCCTCCGCCTTGGCGAGCTTCACCAGCTCCACCTTGTGGAACTGGTGCTGCCGGATGAGGCCGCGGGTGTCCTTGCCGGCGGCGCCCGCCTCGGCGCGGAAGCAGGGCGTCCAGGCGCAGTAGGAAATCGGTAGCGCCGAGGGCTCGAAGATCTCGCCGCGGTGGAGGTTCGTGAGCGGCACCTCCGCGGTGGGGATGAGGTAGAGCGGCGAGGCGCCGGTGGTCTTGAAGAGGTCGTCCTCGAACTTGGGGAGCTGTCCGGTGCCGGTCATCGTCTCGGCGGTGACGAGGTAGGGCGGCAAGATCTCCGCGTACCCACGGCTCGTGTGCACGTCGAGGAAGAAGCTCGCGATGGCGCGCTCGAGCCTCGCGGCGGGGCCCTTGTAGACGGTGAAGCGGGCGCCGGAGAGCTTCGCCGCCTGGGGCCAGTCGAGGATGCCGAGCGCCTCCCCGAGCTCCCAGTGCGGCTTGGGCGCGAAGTCCTGGCGCGGTTTCTCGCCCCATGTGGACACCTGCACGTTGCCGCTCTCGTCGGCGCCGTCCGGGACGCTCTCGGCTGGCGGATTGGGCACGACCAGGAGCAGCGCCTCCAGCTCCGCCTCGATCCGCTGCAGCTCGCCCTCGCGGCCCTTCACCTCGTCGCCCAGCCGGCGAGCCTCGGCGCGGGCCTCCTCGCCCGCCGCCTTGTCGACGCGCATGAGCTGCCCGGCCTTGGCGTTCGCCGCCGAGGCGTCCTTCGTCAGCGTCTCCAGCGCCACGTTGAGCTCGCGGCGCCGCGCCACGAGCGGCTTCACCGGCGCCAGCAGGCCCGCCGCGGCCGTACCACGCCGCGCGAGCCGCCGCTCGAAGCTCTCCGGGTCCGCCGCAATCGCTCTCAAGTCCAGCATCGCTCGAAGCCTTTCACCGCATCGTTCGGAGGAGGGCTGCACCCTCCCCCTGCCGAGCACAGGTCGTCAGGGTTTCCGTCCCGCTCGCAGGGGCCCACGCGCCGCACCGCGGCGCCTTCCCTGCTTCGCGCCCCCGGCGCGGACCCGCGGGCGTTTCCTGATCATGCCCTGTCGTTTTGCGCGGGGGTGCCGCGGGGACGGGGAGGATTATGCTTTAACTTCCGGTCGAGCAAGGGTTCTCCTCCCCGTGGCAGGACGAGAGCACATGGCGGCGCGACCCGGCGAGAGGGGCATGCCCGAGGGCAAGGACGGCGGCGACCGCAGAGGGCTCACCGTCCTGCGCGGCGGCGGCGCCCCCGGCGGCTCGGGGAGGCCGCCGGAGCGAGCGGACAACCCGCGGGAGACCACGAGCGTCGAGCCCGCCCGCGCCGGGAATGCCACCGACGAGGCGCTCGCGCGGGCGTTCGCGAGCGGCGATGAGGGCGCCTTCGCCCAGCTGGTCGCGCGGCATGAGCGGCTTGTCCTGGCCATCGCCAGCCGGTACACCAGCGGACTCGACGACGCCCGCGATCTGGCGCAGAGGGCCTTTCTCAAGGCCTTCCAGGCTGCCCGGCGCAGCGCGTTCCTACGACGCGGCGAGGCGCCTCCCTTCCGCGCCTGGCTCCTGCGCGTCGCCGTGAACCTCGGGAAGAACCACGCGCGCGACGCTCGCCGCTGGTCGCGCGCGCCGCTCGCGGCGGTGGAGCGCGAGCGAGCGGTGGCGCCGGTGGGCAGCTCGGCGCTGGAGCGGGACGAGCGCGCCGCGGCGCTGCGGGAGGCCGTGCTCGCGCTTCCGCGCCGCCAGCGCGAGGTCCTCACGCTGCGCATCGACGCCGAGCTCGCGTTCAAGGATGTGGCCGAGGCGCTGGGGATCACCGTCAACAACGCCAAGGTGCACTTCCACAACGCGACGGTGAGGCTGCGCGCCCTCGTCGCCGCGGCCGGGGCGGGAGAGGACGCACCGTGAGCCCGTGTGACACGCTGCGGCCGGTTCTCGAGGAGCGCGCCTCCGGAGCGGTCGCCGATCCCGAGGAGGCGACCCTGCTCGGCGAGCACCTCGCCTGCTGCCCGAGCTGCCGCGCCGAGCTCGATGCCTGCGCGAGCCTCTATGCGGCGGTGCGCCTCTCGGCGTCCTCGGCGTCCCAGGCCTCCGCGGCCCGCGACCGAGCCGGGCTCGCTGCCGGAGCGCTGCGCACCTGGAAGGATCGCAGGCGCCGGCGCGTGACGGCGGCCGTGCTCGGAGCGGGCTTCGCGGCGGCCGCGGTGGCGGCGCTCATCGCGGTCGGCCCGGCCTTCGGCGCCCGTCGCATGGCTGCGTTCGCCCCGCTCCCGGTTCCCGGTGCGGCGGCCGAGCTCTCGGCCGAGGCCGGGGCGCGCGAGCCCGCCGGAGCGCCCGGTGCCCTCGAGCCGGCAGACGTCGCGTTGGCCGCGCTCGACGAGGCCGACCCGGAGTGATCCCGGCGCGACCACCTTTCACCCGGACAGGAGTCTCGACCATGAAGAAGCTCACCGTCTTTCTCGCGCTGCTCCCGGCGCTCGCACTGGCTGCGCCGCAGCCCGCTCCTGGCAGACCCCCCCCGGCCAGCGACGACCTCTCGCGCATGCAGCGCACGCAGAAGCGGCTGCGGGTCGCGCGCGCGGTGGGGCTCGCCGAGGCGCTCGACCTCGACGAGGCCGGCGGGCTCCGGCTGCGGGACGCCATGGCCCGCGCCGACGATCGCCGCCTACCTCTGCAGCGGCAGGTGCGCGACGCCACCCGCGTGCTCCGCGACGCCGCGGCGGGTGATGCGCAGGCGGCGCCCGGCGTCGATGGCGCCCTCGATCGCGTGCGCGACGCCCGCACGCGCATCCAGGCCCTCGACGAGGACCTGCTGCGGCAGTTGACGCAGGGGCTCACGCCAGAGAAGAAGGCGCGGGCCGCCCTCTTCCTGGCGCGCTTCCGCGAGCGGTCGGCGCGCATGCCGGCGGCGCATCTCGCCAACCGGCGCGGCCCGGGTCCGGGCTCCATGCGGCAAGGCGGTCCCGGCCCGCATCTCCAGCGCGGCGCGATGAACGACGCGCAGCGGGATGACCAGGAGGGCGGCCCGGGGAGGGTGGCCTTCCGCGGAGAAGGCGGCGCGCAGCCTCCCTCCCTGGAGAGCTGGCTCGAGGACGAGTAAGGGTCGCGCAGGGGTCGCTGCCCCACGCGGGCGCTCGTCACGGACCGTCCGCGATTACATCGGGTGCCATGGCGCGTCGAGCGAAGCAGCGGGTGAACGTCGAGCAGCGGCTCCCGCCTCTCTACGAGGGGCCCGAGGTCCTCACCGCGCTGCTCGAGCGCGCCGGCTGCAAGCTCACCGCGACAGAGGTCACCGAGCACTTTCGCGAGTCCCTCGGCGCCGGGCACGAGCGAAGTGACGCCATCCCCGCCCTCTTCCAGACGGAGCCGCGCTTTGGCGCGCAGGAGGACGCGCGCCGCCTGTACGGCAACCTGTTCGGCCTCTGGGCCGAGCTGCAGGCGGTGGGGGCGTCGAGCGGGGCGGGATCCCGGCGCGAGGAGCCTGCCGCGGAGGCGCCAGCGGTCCCGGAGCGCGGGTCGGTGGCGGGTGACGAATTGCCTCCGGGGCTCGTAGAGGCCGTGTGGAAACGGCTCTCGGCGCTGCCGGAGCGCGAGACGCGGCGGCTGCGCGACCGCTTCGAGCACGCCCAGCCCGACCTCGTCTCCTGGCTCGACGCGCAGCCCTTGCCCGAGTCGGGCGCGCTCGCCGCGCAGGACCTGGCCTTCGAGACGTGGTGCATGTACGACGTGGCGTTCGGTGACAGGGTGCGCGCGGTGAGCTTTGCCGGCGTGCGCGCGCTGGAAGCGGAACCGCCGCCCATGGAGACCACCCAGCCGGCGCTCGCGGCCTATGCCGCCGAGTCGTTCGACATGGTGGCGGAGGAGGACGCCGGCTTCAGCCCCGCCGATCGCGCGCAGGTCGAGCGGGCCCTCGCCACGGTCGCCGCAGCGCTGCGCGACGCGGTGGAAGAGGAGGAGTAGGGGACCTGGCTCACGCCCCGAGCGCCGCGAAGAAGGTGGAGAGCGCGGTGTTGAACGCTTCCGGAGCGTCGAGATTGGAGAGGTGCCCGGCGCCAGGGATGCGCAGGAGGCGGGCGCCCTTCACGCCCTGCTGAAGCCGCTGCGCCTCTCCGAAGGGCGTGATGGCGTCCTCGTCTCCGATGACCACCAGGGTCGGGCAGGCAATGTGCGCGAGGTGCGGCACGGAATCTGGTCGCCGCGCCATCCCCCGCTGCGCGGCTGCGACGCCCTCGGGCGTACCCTCGTGGATGAGCGCCTTCACCCGCGCGACGACGGCCGCATCGGAGGTGGGCCGCAGGAGCTTGGGCGCCATGTCGTCCGCCACCCAGTCGAGCCCCTTGGCGAGGGCGTCGCCCGCGAATTTCTCCCGCACCGCCTTCGCCTCCTGCGTATCGCCGGGCGCCTTGGTGTCGCAGAGGGCGAGTCCCCGGATGAGCTCCGGTGCCCGCCGGTGCAGCTCGAGCGCCAGGTAGCCGCCCATCGAAAGGCCCGCCACCGCGGCGCGCCGGATGCCGAGCCCGCGCAGCAGCGCGACCACGTCGCCGGCCAGCAGCTCCATCGTGCTCGCCTCCGGCGCCGGACGGCTCCCGCCCAGCCCGCGGTAGTCGGGCGCGAGGACGCGAAAGCGCGCCGCCAGGGCGGCGAGCTGCGCCAACCACATGCCGGAGTGGAGGGGGAAGGCGTGCAGCAGGACGATGACGTCGTTGCCGGAGCCGGCCTCGCGATAGTGCAGGGTGGCCTCTCCGACGGTGCAGGTGGGCATGTGCACGGTGTAACAGCGGAGCCCACTTGATGTGAGCCCGTCGCGAGGCACACGATGCCGTCGACGAGCCGGGCACACGAGGAGGGAGCAGCGGAGGCGTACCTGCAAGGTACGTCGAGCAGCGGACCGACCGGGTACCCGTCCCGCGGCAGCGGGGTGGGTGTGCCCGGCGCAGGCAGGCAGCGTGCGCCGCAGCAGGGATCATATCAAGGGGTCTCCGCTATAACAGCGGGCGGCGGAAGAGGCCGCGCGCCGATAAGAAAAGGCGCATGGAGACTCTCACTGCCAGCGGGCAGGGCGTCGGCTACTTCGCGCGTTTCGGCATCACCGAGGCCATGATCGCCGCGACCCTCTCGGCCGCCCTGTCGCGAGGCGGCGACCACGCCGACGTCTTCTTCCAGCACCGCGTCACGAACGACCTCGCGCTGGAGGACGGCGAGGTGAACCGCGCCTTCGCCTCGGTGGAGCTCGGAGTCGGCGTGCGCGTCGTCCGCGGTGACCAGACCGGCTACGGGTACACCGAGGACGTCTCCCTCGCGGCGCTGAAGGAGTGCGCTCGCACCGCCGCCACCATCGCCGACGGCCCGTCGCGGGAGGGGCCGCAGCGCTTCCACGTCGGGGTCAAGCTCCCTCAGCGTTATCCACTGCGAGTGCCCTGGGGGGAGGTGCGCCCGTCGCAGAAGCTGCCGCTCCTCGCCAGCCTCAACGAGCGCGTCTTCGCCGCCGACGGCCGGGTGAAGAAGGTCAACGTCCACTTCCGGGACGAGTCTGGCGCGATGCTCGTCGCGGACAGCTCGGGGCGGCTCGTCGAGGACCTCCAGCCCATGACCCTGCTCTTCGTGTCCTGCGTGGCCGAGCAGGATGGCCGGCGCGAGAACGGCGGGTACAACGTCGCCGGGCGCGCGGGCTTCGAGCTCTACACGCCGGAGCGGCTCGACCGCATCGTGCGCGAGGCGGTGGCGCGCACCACCGTGCTCTTCGAGGCAACGACGCCCCCCGCCGGCGAGATGCCGGTGGTGCTGGCGGCGGGCTCGTCCGGCATCCTCCTCCACGAGGCCATCGGACACGGCATGGAGGCCGACTTCAACCGCAAGAACGTCTCCATCTACGCCGACAAGGTGGGGAAGCGCATTGCCATGCCCTTCGTGAACATCGTCGATGACGCCACCAACGAGGGCGCGCGGGGCGCCATCAACGTGGACGACGAGGGCAACGAGGCGGGGCGGACGCAGCTCGTCGAGAATGGCGTCCTCGCCACCTATCTGCACGACGCCATCAGCGCGCGGCACTTCGGCGTGCGGCCCACCGGAAACGGGCGGCGCGAGAGCTACCAGCACGCCCCCCTGCCGCGCATGCGGGCGACCTACATGCTCCCCGGGCCGCACAAGAAGGACGAGATCATCGCCAGCGTGAAGAAGGGCATCTACTGCCAGAACTTCACCAACGGTCAGGTCAACATCGGCGCCGGCGACTTCACCTTCTACGTGAAGAACGGCTACCTCATCGAGGACGGCAAGCTCACCCGGCCGATCAAAGACGTGAACATCATCGGCAACGGTCCCAAGGTGCTGGAGCAGGTGGACATGGTCTCCGACGACCTCGAGATCGACGAGGGAGGCTGGACCTGCGGAAAGGACGGCCAGAGCGTGCCGGTGTCGCAGGGGCTGCCCACGGTCCGGGTGGCGAAGCTCACCGTCGGGGGGCGCGGCTCGTGAGCGGCGCGGGAGGCGAGAGCCTGCTCGACACCACCCAGCGCGCGGTGTCCACCGCGCTCGCCAAGGGCGCGGCGGAGGTGGCGGCGGGCGCGTACCGCGTGCGGCAGGTGGAGGTGCAGTGGCGCGACGGCTCGCTGGAGCGGGTGAGCGAGGCCACCACCCGCGGGCTCGGCCTGGAGCTGTACGTGGACGGACGGTACGGGGCGGTGTCCACCTCCGACCTGCGCCCCGAGGCGGTGGAGCGGTTCATCGAGGACGCCATCGCCATGACGCGCGCCATCGCGCCCGATCCGCACCGGGCGCTCCCCGACCCGAAGCTCTACGAGGGGCGCGCCGACGTCGACCTGCAGCTCGAGGACGCGAGCTACGGCTCGCTCCAGCCGTCCACCCGGCGTCGGCTCGCGGAGGAGCTGGAGGCCGCGGCGCGCGCGGTGCCGGGCTCGGAGCACATCCTCTCCGTCACCACCGGGTTCGGTGACACGCTGGCCGAGGGGTGCCGGGTGCACTCGAACGGCTTCGAGGGCGTGCGCCGCGCCACCGACTTCGGGATGAGCGTGCAGGTCTCGGTGAAGGACGCCGACGGCCGCCGGCCGGAGGACTGGGACGCCGCCACCGCCCGCTTCTTCGCGGAGCTGCCACCGCCGGCACAGGTGGGCCGCCGCGCGTCGGAGCGCGCCCTGGCGCGGCTGGGATCCACCAAGGGTGAATCCGCAGTGCTCACCATGGTGGTCGAGAACCGCTCCGCGGGCCGGCTCCTGGGGTTCTTGCTCGGCCCCATGTCCGCGGCGGCGCTGCAGCAGAAACGCTCCTTCCTGGAGGGCAAGAAGGGCGAGCGCATCGGCAGCGAGCGGCTCGACGTGACGGACGACCCGTTCATCCCCCGCGGCTTCGGCTCGCGCCTCGCCGACGCGGAGGGGATGGCCGCGAAGCGCCTGCCCCTCTTCGAGGCGGGGGTCCTGCGGAACTACTTCATCGACAACTACTACGGCCGGAAGCTCGGCCTGCCTCCCACCACGCGAGGCATGTCGAACCTGGCGTGGAAGCTGGGGGGGGACGGCGAGGACGCGATCCTGGCGCGCGCCGGCGAAGGGATCCTCGTCACCGGGTTCCTGGGCGGGAACTCGAACTCCACCACGGGTGACTTCTCGGTCGGGGCGCAGGGCTTCCGCATCCGCGGGGGCAAGCGTGCCGAGCCGGTGAGCGAGATGAACGTGTCCGGCAACAGCCTGGAGCTCTGGCCGCGGCTGACGGAGGTGGGGAACGACCCCTACCGCTACTCGGCGGGGCGGGCGCCTACCTTGGCCTTCGAGGGAGTGCAGTTCGCGGGGACGTGAGCTCGGCCTCGCCGAGCAGCCACCGCAGCGCCTCGCTCGCCTCGCGCTGCAGAGCATCCAGGTTCTCGGTGAAGAGGTGCGTCGCGCCGGGCACCACCGCGAGCCGCCGCGGAGCGAGCGCTCCGCGGAGCGCCTCCTCCACCGCCGCGGGCAGGCCGAACGGGTCCCGCTCCGCCTGCACCACCGCCACCGGCTTCGGGCAGGTGCGCGCGGCGGTGGTGGCGACCTCGCGCAGGGAGAGTGCCAGCCCTGCCGCGAGCACGCCCCGCACCCCCGCGTCGGGGCAGCCCGCCTCGAGCGCCATCCACGACCCGAAGGAGAACCCGCAGGCGACCCGCGGCAGCTCCGGGTCATGCGCAGCGAGCCAGGCCAGCCCTGCGGCGGCGTCCTCCCGCTCGCCGCGCCCCCCGTCGTGGACCCCCGCCGAGAGCCCCACCCCGCGGAACTGGAAGCGCAGCACCGCCCCTCCCAGCGCGCGGGCCGCTTTGGCGATCCGGTACGTCGCGTGATTGTGCATCGTCCCGCCGAAGAGCGGGTGAGGGTGGCAGACCAGGGCGGCGAAGCGCGGCGCGGCGCCATCGAGCGGACCTTCGTGGAGCGCCTCCAGCCTTCCTGCCGGGCCGCGGAGCTCGACCTGCACCGGATCGGTCTCCCCGTCAGCGCGTCAGGCCGCGCCGACCAGGTTCTGGAGCAGCGCGAGGCCGTCGGTGGAGCCCAGGATGGCTTCGCTCGCCCGCTCCGGGTGCGGCATGAGCCCCACCACGTTCATGCGCGGGCCGCCGCCGATGCCGGCGATGTCGTGCGCCGAGCCGTTGGGCGCCCCGCCCACGTACCGGAAGAGGACGCGTCCCTCCTCCTCCAGCCGCTCCAGCGTGTCGGCGTCTGCGTAGTAGTTGCCGTCCGCGTGGGCGATGGGGAGCCGCAGCTTGCGGCCGCGGAGCCCCGCCGTCACGGGCGTCTTTCCACCCGTCACCTCCACCGTGACGTCCTGGCAGATGAACTGGAGGGAGGCGTTGCGGAGGAGGGCGCCGGGCAGGAGGCCCGACTCGCAGAGGATCTGGAAGCCGTTGCAGATTCCGAGCACGGGCCCGCCGGCGCCGGCGAAGCCCACCACGTCCTCCATCACGGGCGAGAAGCGCGCCAGCGCGCCCGGCCGCAGGTAGTCGCCGTAGCTGAAACCTCCCGGCAGCACCACCGCGTCGAGCCCCGCCGGCAGGCGGTCCTTGTGCCACACGTACCGCGCGTCCGCGCCGAGCACGTGCTTCAGCACGTGGTACACGTCGTGGTCGCAGTTGGAGCCGGGAAAGGTGACGATTCCGATGTGCATGCGCGCCTACGCGTCGAAGCGGTAGTCCTCGATGACCGTGTTCGCGAGGAGCTTGCGGCACATGGCGTCCAGCCGCTCGCGGCCTACGACGGGGTCCTCGCCGTCGCGCAGGGTGAGCTCGATGAGCTTGCCGAGCCGGACGTCCTCCACCTCGCCGAAGCCCAGCGAGCGCAGCGCGCGCCCCACCGCGCTTCCCTGCGGGTCGAGCACGCCGCGCTTCGGGGTCACGTAGACGCGCACCGTCTTCGCCATGGGAGCCCCGTGTACTGCCGTGCACGGGCCCGCGCTACCCCGCCCGCATCTCCGCCAGGGTGGCCCGAAGCGCCTCCCGCAGGCGCAGCCGAGGCCCGTGCCGAGCCACCTCCGCGGCGGCCAGGATGACGTACGCCCAGGCTACGGCGAGGTGGCACTGGATGGGCGGGAGGTCGAGCCCGGTGCCCGGCGTGCCGATGCGGGGCACGTCGATGGGGCCCTTGTAGACGAACTGCAGCCCGAAGAGCCCCACCATCACGAGGGCGTTGGAACGGGTGAAGCGGAACTTCAGCAGACAGGCGACGCCGTACAGGGTGGTGGCGAAGGAGAGGAAGATCTCGGTCTTGTGCAGCGGGTCGAGGGGAATGGCCTGCACGTGACCGGCCGAGAGCGCGTAGGCGATGGGGATCATGGCGACGAGCGCGGTGAACTGGTTCACCGTCGAGCTCACCATGTTGAGGAGCGCCATGGGCGCGAGCTTCACAGTCCGTGACCAGTAGACCGCGGTGACCTTTTCCGGGAACTCGGTGAGGAAGGGCGCCACCCATTGCACGAACGCGAACTGCGACACGCCCACGGCGATCGCGACGTGCTCCATGGCCTCGAGGAAGGGCTCCGCCACCGCCCACATGACGGCGCCGCCGAGCGCGAAGAGCGCGCCGAGGACGACGTAGCGGGCGCGGGCCGGCTCGACCTCCACCAGCAGGCGAGGCGGCGCGAGTAGCTCGTCCTTGCCCTCATCCTTCTCGGCGGGGAGCCGGTTGAGCGTCCAGAGGTAGAGCACGAACGCGCCGCCCAGGACCGCCGAGTCGACGACCGAGAGCGTCCCTTTCCAGATCACGACGAGGTACCAGCTCGAGGCGAGGAGGAGCGCGGTCACCTCGATGACGTTTTCACGCCGGAGCTTGATGGCCTCCAGCGGACGCCCGTACTTGCGCCGGTGGTACACGTCGGTGACGAAGAAGATGAGCGGCCAGCCCAGGCCGGTGAGCAGCCGGTTGGAGCCGGTGGCGTTCGCGAAGACGAGGTCGAGGCGGCCGCTCTGGCCGGCCTGCCAGGCGATGACCGCCTCCACCATGAACTCGGGAACGACCTGCAAGAGCGCGATGAGCGCGACCGCCAGCCCCTGCGAGAGGAAGAACTGCGCCGCCTCGGCGCCCCACGAGATGAGCAGCGCCGCAGCGATCACCGCGCCGAAGCAGAGCGCGGCCGCGGGGGCGGGTCCGAACGGGACCGCGCGAACGGCGAAGGCGGCGGCCCCGGCGAAGAGCGCCAGGCCCACCAGCAGGGCCACGACGGCGGGTTGGCGGGGAGTCGGCACGCGGTGCGACGTAGCGCGAAGGGGTTGCCCACGCCACGCAACGCCAGCGCGGCGGAGCGTGGTAGCGTCCGGAAGCGATGGACGGAGCTCTCCCCTCGGCGGTGCTCCTCTCGGCGCTGGCGCTCGCGCTGCTCCTCCTGCGCGGGGCGGGGTGCGGGCTCGAGGCTGCGCTGGCGGCGAGCGGCCTCGCGTGGGCGAAGGAGCTCGCCCGCTCGGGCAAGGCGCCGCGCCGATCCCGCGCGCTCCTGGCGTTGCTGGAGGACGCCGAGCGCACGGCGGCGGCCCTGCGCGCCCTCGAGGTGTTGACCGCAGTGCTGGCCGGCTTCGCCGCCGGAGCGGCCGGCATGCGCGGCCTGGAGCGCGCTCCGGCGGTGGGCGCATGGCTGGGACTCGTGCTCTGTGCCTTCATCGCGCTCGCGCTGGCGGCGGCGGGCCGCGGGGTGGGCGTGCGGCACGCCGGACCGGTGGCCCTGGCGCTGGCGCGCTCCGCCCGGCGGCTGGCGCAAGCGCTGGTGCCGCTGGCGGGAGCCGCCGGGAGCACTGCCCGAGCCCTGGGCGTGAGCGCCGCGGGCTTCGCGCCTCCCCGGCCCCCGCTGGAGGAGCTGGAGCGCGCGCTCTCCGAGTACGCCCGCGACGAGGGCAACGCCAGCGACCAGTCGACGAGCGAGCTCATCCAGGCGGTGTTCGACTTCCGCGACAAGGTCGCTCGCGACGTGATGGTGCCTCGGACGGAGGTGGTGGCCATCGACATCGAGACCCCCGTCCCCGAGATCCTGCAGCTCCTGGCGGAGGAGGGCCACTCGCGGCTGCCCGTCTATCGCGAGAGCCTCGACAAGGTGGTCGGCACGCTCCACGCGCGCGACCTCGTCCCGATGCTCGCGCACCCCGAGCTCATCGTGCTGCGCGACCTCATCCGGCCGCCGCACTTCGTGCCGTGGTCGAAGCGGGTGGACCAGCTTCTGCGCGAGATGCAGCGCCGCCACATCCACATGGCGGTGGTGGTGGACGAGCACGGCGGCGTGATGGGGATCTGCACGCTGGAGGACGTCCTGGAGCAGATCGTGGGCGAGCTCGGCGACGAGTTCGAGGTGGAGGACGGCAAGAGCGTCGAGGGCCATCCGGACGGCACGTTCACGGTGCGTGCCGACGCTGAGGTGGCGGAGTTCAACCGGGTGACGGGAGCCGGCCTGCCGGAGGACGCCGCCTACGAGACGGTGGGTGGATTCCTCAACGCGCTCGCCGGCGCCATCCCGGTCTCGGGAGACCGCTTCTTTCACGGAGGGTGGCTCTTCACGGTGGCCGAGGCGAGCCCCCAGCGCGTCCTCAAGGTCCGGGCTGCGCGCGTGAAGCGGCCGGCGGGCGCGTGACCGTCTCCCCCGTGACTGCAGGCGAGCGCCGGGTTAGAAGCACGGCATGTACGCGATTGCCGTCGTGCGTTATCGGAGGAACCTGGAAGAGGTGCTCCAGGTCCAGGAGGAGCACCGGGCCTACCTGCGGGAGCAGAAGGCCAAGGGCGTGCTGCTGGCCTCGGGGCCGCTCGATCCCCGCTTCGGCGGCGCGCTGCTCTTCCGCCTGCCCGCCGATGCGGGGGAAGGGTTCCTCGACGCGCTGCGCGACGGCGACCCGTTCGTGAAGCGCGGCATCGCGCAGTGGGAGCTCCTCCGCTGGGCTCCGAACATCGGCGTCGAAGACCTCGACAAGCTGTAGGCCGCGGCTACCAGACGGGAGGATCTCTTGGGCGACGGGCACGACCTGCGCGTGGGCATGCGCGTGAAGGACCTGGACGGCAAGGCGCTCGGCAAGGTGAGCCGCCGGGACGCGCACGCGTTCGAGGTGGTGCGCGGCTTCTTCGGACCCCGCGAGTGGGTGGTGCGCTACGACGAGATCGTCGAGGTGAAGGACGGGATCGTCACCATCGCGCGAAGCGACGAGGCGCTCTTCGAGCTCGCGGCGGGCCGCCTGCCCGCCACCTGGCGCCGAACCCTCCCGCAGTGAGCGGCGCGCTGCGAAGCGCCCGCTTCGTCCCCTCCCGGAAGGCTCTCACCGCGGTCGACCGCCGAGCGGGCGGGCCGCGAGACGTCGCGTGCACAGCTTTCCAAGCAAGGAGGGTCAATCCATGACCAACGATCGACGGGGCGTGCAGGGCGGGATGACGGTGTACAGCCAGGACGGCGAGAAGCTCGGCACGGTGCAGGTGTGTGAGGACCGCTCCTTCGTCATCGAGAAGGGCTTCTTCTTCCCCAAGGATTACGTGGCCATGTACTCGGACGTGGCCGAGATCCGCGACGGCGCGGTGTGGCTCGCCCGCGGCCGCGAGTCGCTCACCGAGGGAAACACGCTGACGGAGGCGACGTCCGCGACGTCCACCACCGCGATCGCGCCGGGCCGCGGCGCGGGGCTCGGCGACACCTTCGCCGCCAGCCCCGAGGAGATGCGCATGGGCGACGACCGCTCCATCACCTCGCGGGCGGACGCCGTCACCGGGGGTGGACAGGGGCCCGCCAGCGAAGGACCCGCCTACAGAGGGGGGGCCGCGCGGTGAGCCAGACCACCTCAACGACCGATCCCGCGGCACCGTACCACCCGATGAAGGTGCCGCAGGGTGGCCTCGCCCCGCCGGCCTCGCCCGCAGGTGCAGAGGGCGGTGGCGCTCCCCAGGGCGACTCCAGCCTGGGAAGCGTCCCGGAGCCTGACACGTCCGGCTCCGGCGAGAGCGCTGGGAAGAAGGTCGAGCAGGAGCGGGGCGACCACGAGAACGAGGCGGGAAACGTTCCCCGCGAAGAGCCAGGAACCGGCTCCGCCGGCCATCCGTAGGAGCGAGGGGAAACGGACGCGGGGCCGGGACGTCGAACCCGGCCCCGCGGTCATGTCTGGATGCCCGAAGCCGCCGCGCGCGTCAGCGGCGGTGCTCCCAGCGTGGCGCG
Source organism: Myxococcales bacterium (assembly GCA_038320275.1). Classification (GTDB taxonomy): domain Bacteria; phylum Myxococcota; class Myxococcia; order Myxococcales; family Anaeromyxobacteraceae; genus Anaeromyxobacter_A. The sequence goes on from JBBQEB010000013.1 coordinate 27,516, forward strand.
GTTCCGCGGTACGAGGCCAGCTCCGCATAGCGGTGGTCGAGCTCGGCGCGGCGCGCGGCGTACTGGCTCTCGAACCGGTCGCGGCGCCAGGGGTTTCCGTTCCAGGTCGCGTAGAAGCGGGCCCGGCTTGCGTCGAGGCGCGCGTACTCGCCGCGCAGGTCGCGGTAGGCAACGCGGGCATACGGACCGGCGGCGTACGCCGGGGCATTCCAGGGCGGGGCGGGGACCACCCTCGAGACCGCGGCGGGCGGCGCGTAGGCGGGTGCGGGCTGGGCGTAGGGAGCGGCGGGCGCGTAGGGCGCCGGGGGGCCGCCGCGGTCGCCGTGCTCCCAGCGGTCAGAATCGGCCCGGGCGGGCAGGGCGGCGGCGACGGCGAGGGCTGCGGTGACGACGAGAGCGGCGCGAGTGATGGGGTGCATGGCTTCCTCCGTGGTGTTGTCTTCCTGGCTGCAGGAAGGACGGAGGACTGGGGCCGTTATTCAGCGGCCTTCGGGTGGGGCGCCGCGCGGGAGCCGGTCGATCTTGCCCGCCACGATGAAGTCGTTCTCCGACAGCCCGCCGATGGCGTGCGTGGAGAGCGTCACGTCGACGAGGTTCCAGCCGTGCAGCGAGAAGTCCGGGTGGTGGCCTTCGGCCTCGGCGAGCGCGGCCATGGCGTTCACGAACCGCATCGCGCTCGCGAAGTCGGCGAAGCGGAAGTGGCGCCGGAGCGCCCCCCCTGCGCCGTCCAGGGACCAGCCGTCGAGCGTGGAGAGGAGCTCGCTCGCGCGCGCCAGCTCCATTTTCGGGACGCCGCCCTCGCACGGAACGCACCTCTTCGAGCTCCAGTCCATGGCGGTTCGCTAACAGGCGAGGGCGAGCGGCGCTATCTTGCGCGGGATGGACCGCCTCTTCTTCGCGCTCGGCGCGCTCTCCGCCTTCATCTCCGTCGCAGCGGGGGCCTTCGGCGCGCACGCGCTCAAGGCGAGACTGCCCTCCGACCTCCTGACCGTCTTCGAGACCGGCGCGCGCTACCAGCTCTTCCATGCGCTGGGGCTCCTCGCGGTCGCGTGGGCGTCCACGCGCTGGGGAGGAGGCGCCGTCACCGCGGCGGGCTGGCTCTTCGTCGCGGGTACCATCCTCTTCTCCGGGAGCCTCTACGCGCTCGCGCTCACGGGCATTCGCGCCCTCGGCGCGGTGACGCCGCTCGGCGGCGTGGCGTTCCTGGCCGGCTGGGCGCTCCTGGCCTGGGCCGCCGCGCGGGGTTGATCTCGGGCGGCACAGCTGCCCGCGCCCTCATCATCGCTCGAGTGGCAGCCCCGCCGCAGCCCACGCGGCCGTCCCGCCCTCCAGGCTGTAGACCCGCTCGCGCCCCGCGCGCTGGGCGGCGACCGCCGCCGTGAGGCTCCGCACGCCGTGGGCGCACACGAACAGCACGTCGTCTCGCGGCACCTTCGAGGCTGCGTCGCGCTGCACGTCGCCCAGCGGTACGTTCCGCGAACCCGGCAGGTGGCCCCCTCCCCACTCGCGCGTCTCCCGCACGTCCACCACGTCGATGCCGCCGCGCGCGAGCAGCTCCTGGGCTTCCGAAAGCGAGACCGGCCGGATGGGCATGGCGAGAGCGTTAACCGCCGGGCGCTGGAACCGCCAGGACAGGCCCGGTGGGTTGCGCGGGCGCCTTGTGGCACAGTCTTCGCCGATGGCCGACCGGGCTCCGCGCGACCGCTTTCCGCCGCAGATCAAGTACCTCGCGCTCAACGAAGGGTGCGAGCGCTTCTCCTACTACGGGATGACGTCGGTCCTCACCGTCTACATGGCCGGGAAGCTCGGCCTGGCGGAGAGCGACGCGGAGTCGAAGTTCCACCTCTTCGTGTTCGCGGTGTACGCGACCCCGCTCCTGGGAGCGTGGCTCGCCGACCGGTTCCTGGGGCGGTACCGGGTCATCCTGTGGCTCTCGCTCGGCTACGTCTTCGGCCACGCGGTGCTGGCGCTGTTCGAGAGCCGCGAGGGGCTGTTCGCAGGGCTCGCGCTCATCGCCATCGGAGCGGGCGGCATCAAGCCGTGCGCTGCCGCCTACGTGGGCGACCAGTTCCGGCCGGAGCAGGAGCACCTGCTCAAGAAGGTCTATGACCTCTACTACTGGACCATCAACTTCGGCTCGACGGCCTCCACGCTGCTCATCCCGGTGCTGCTCGACCGGCACGGCCCGCGCGTCGCGTTCGCGATCCCCGGGCTCCTCATGGCGATTGCGCTGGTGCTCTTCTGGATGGGGCGGAAGAGCTACCTCTCGGTCCCGCCCACCGGCCCCAACCCCCACGGCTTCTTCAGGGTGGTGGGGCACGCCCTGCGGCGTCGCGGCGCCGCGCGCCCGGGTGACGACTGGCTGGAGGCGGCGCGCGACCGCTTCCCCCCGGAGGCGGTGGACGGGGCGCGGGCGGTCTTCCGCATCGTGGCGGTGTTCGCGCCCATCACCGCCTTCTGGGCGCTCTTCTTTCAGTACGGGTCCTCGTGGGTGCTGCAGGCGGAGCGCATGGATCGCCGCGTGCTGGGCGTCGAGCTGCTCCCCTCGCAGATGTCCACCCTCGACGCGCTCTTCGTGCTGGCGCTCATCCCCGTCTTCGCGGGGCTCGTCTACCCCGCGCTGGCGCGGCGCGGCCGCGAGGTGACGGCGCTCCGCAAGATGACGGCCGGCATGTACGTGACGGTCCTCTCCTTCGTTTGCGCGGGGGCGATCCAGCTCGCCATCGACGGCGGCGGCCGGCCCCACGTGGCCTGGCAGATCCTCCAGTACCTCTTCCTCGCCACGGGCGAGGTGCTGGTGTCGGTGACGGCGCTCGAGTTCGCCTACACGCAGGCGCCCGCGTCCATGAAGAGCGCCGTCATGAGCCTCTGGTATGTGACCATCGCCGCGGGAAGCCTCCTCACCGCATCGGTCGCGGCGTTGAACCGCTTCCACGGCGCGGCGTACTTCTTCTTCTTCGCGGGGCTCATGCTCGTCGCAGCGGTGTTGTTTCACGCGATCGCGGCGCGCTACCGTCCCCTGCCCGGCATCGCGCGCGGGACGGCGGGGCTGGGGAGCGCAGCGTGACAGCGGAAGTCGGGTCTCCGCGATGACGCCGCGGAGAGCGCCCGTCAGGAGGCCAGGCGATCCGCCAGCCTGAGCATGGTGTCGAGGTCGAAGGGCTTGGAGAGGAACGCCGCCGCCGCGATGGGCCGGGGCGCGTGCGCGGCGGAGACCACGATGACCGGGACCGACGCGATGCTGGGGTCGCGGAGCTGCTCCTCGCGGAACTCCCAGCCGGTCATCACCGGCATCATGAGATCGAGCACCACCAGGTGATGGCGGCAGGCCCGGAGGCGTTCGAGCGCCTCCCGCCCGTTGCTGGCGCCGGTGACCTCGAAGCCCTCCTCCGTGAAGACGTCGGACAGGGTCTCTCGGATTGCGGCGTCGTCGTCGACGACGAGTACTTTGCGGATGGCGATCATGATTGCGGGATGCGCGGCGTGCGCTCACCTCATTCTTACCAGCAGAGCCCCGCCAGAGAAATTTTCGGCGCCGACGACGGGGGTGGGCGCCGCGCCGCGTCATCGAGTAGAACGACGGCGGAGGTGTCCACGTGCTCCTCAAGGAAACCGCGCTGGTCCGGCTGCTTGGCCTGCGCATCCCGGTGCTGCTCTTCCTCGGTCCCCGCGTGCTCGAGCTCGACGACGCGGGCTGCGCGGTCTCCATCCCGCTCGGCTTCCGCTCCAAGAACCACCTCGGCTCGATGTACTTCGGTGCGCTCTGCGCCGGCGCCGATCTGGCCGGCGGCCTCAACGCCTTTCGCGCCATCCAGGCCGGCCACCGCGGCGTGAAGCTCGTCTTCAAGGACGTGCGAGCCGACTTCCTGAAGCGCGCCGACGGGGACGTCGTCTTCCGCTCCCGGGACGGCGCCCGGGTGCGCGAGGCGGTGGAGCGGGCCGACGCCACCGGTGAGCGGGTGACGCTTCCGGTGGAGATCCTCGCCACCGTGCCCGCCAAGTACGGCGAGGAGCCGGTGGCGCGGTTCACGCTGGGCCTCTCCCTCAAGCGGCCTGCGGAGAAGGGCGCAGGGGAGGGTGACTCTCGCTAAGGAATCTCCATGCGCCTCCCAGTTCTCGCGCTCCTCCTGTCTGCCGCGCTGCCGGCCTTCGCCGCCGCGCCGTCCACCATCGAGGATGACTGGCCCCGCGCCCTCGCCGAGGCCAAGGCGAAGGACCTGCCCATCTTCGTCGACGCCTGGGCGCCCTGGTGACACACCTGCCGCTTCATGCGGGCGACGGTCCTCCCGGACGCGCGCCTGCAGAAGCACGCCGGACGGTCCGTCTGGCTCGCCATCGACACGGAGAACGCGAAGAACGCCGCCTTCCTGGGTCAGTTCCCGGTGGAGGTCTGGCCCACCTTCCTCATCATCGACCCGCGCGACGAGCGGGCGGTGCTGAACTGGCCGGGGAGCGCCTCGGTCGAGCAGCTCGACAAGCTCCTGGAGGACGGCGAGCGGAGGGAGCGCGGCGGGGCCGAGGCGCTCCTCGCTCGCGCCGACCAGGCCAACGCCGGCGGCAAGGTCGACGAGGCGCTCGCCGCCTATCGTGAGGCGCTGGCGAAGGGCGGGCCAGCCTGGCCGCACCGCGCCCGCGCGGTGGAGTCGCTGGTGCTCCTCGCCTCCACGGGGCAGAAGCCGCGCGACTGCGCCGAGATCGCCCGCAGCGAGGGCGCGCAGCTTCCGCGCGGCCCCTCCTTCGCCAACGTGGTAGCGACAGGCCTCTCCTGCGCCGTCGGGGTGCCCGCGGCAGCCGGATGGCGGAAGGAGGCCATCGCCGCCCTGGAGCCGCTCGCGAAGGAGGCGGTGGAGACGCCTGGGCTCCTCGCCGACGATCGCTCCGGCATCTACGAGGCGCTGGCGGATGCGCGCGAGGCTGACGGCGACGCGCAAGGGGAGCGCAAGGTGGCGGAGCGCTGGTGGGCGTTCCTGGAGGCGGAGGGGAAGAAGGCACAGACCCCCGAGCAGCGCGCAGCGCTCGACACCGGCCGGGTGAACGCCGCGATGAAGCTGCACGACCCGGCGCGCGCGCTCCCGGCCCTCCAGCTCTCCGAGAAGGAGCTCCCCGGCGACTACAATCCGCCCGCGCGCGAGGCCTATCTCCTGCGCGAGCTGGGGCGCATCCCGGAGGCCCGGCAGGCCGCCTCGCGCGCGCTCGCACGCGCCTACGGCCCACGCAAGCTGCGCATCTACACGCTCGCGGTCGGCCTCGCCGAGAAGGCGGGAGACGGCGCCGGTTCGGCGAAGCTCCTCGACGAGGCGATCGCCTTCGCGGAGGGGCTCCCGCTCCAGCAGCGCGGCGAGCGCATCGATCGCGTGGTGGGGGACCTGCGCCGGAAGCGAGCCGCTCTGGCCGGACCGGCTCAGCGGATGCGGTAGCGGAGCAGCTTCACCTCCAGGGGGCCGTTCCACAGCTTGTGCGTGATCTCGGGCTTCACGTGCATGGCGCCCTCGAGCAGTGGGCTCCCGGACAGGAAGACCGCGTTCCAGCCATGGAAGCGCCCCATTGCCTCCGCGAGGCCGCGGTACATGCCCTGCAATTTCAGATGGGCGGTGTGGGCCGGGCGGCGGTCGTCGGGATCCCTGGGCTTCTCGGGGCTCCGCTTGCCCTTTGCGCCGGGCCGGCGGCGCTCCTCTCCCTCACCCATGAGCCGCTCGCCGTAGGGCGGGTTCATGCACAGCGTGCCCCGGATGAGCTCCGGGTCCGGCTGGAGCTCGCGCACGTCGCCCTTCTCGAAGCGGATGTCGCCGGCGACTCCCGCCGCGGCGGCGTTGCGCCGGGCCGCGTCGATGGCCTTGGCGAGGAGGTCGCGCGCGACGATGGGCGCTGGAGCGGCGTCGAGGGCGCTCCGCCGCGCTTCCTCCTTGAGGCGGTCCCAGCGCGACTGCCAGGTGCCGCGGTACTGCGGCCAGCGCTGGAAGCCGAACGGCCGCGACAGGCCGGGCGCGAGCTTGCGCGCGGCGAGCGCGTGCTCGATGGCGAGCGTGCCCGAGCCGCACATGGGGTCGATGAAGGGGCGGTCGTGCTCCACCTTGCCCAGGGAGAGCAGGGCCGCGGCGAGCGTCTCCTTGAGCGGTGCCGGCGTCTGCCCCGAGCGGTAACCGCGCCGGTGCAGCGGCTCGCCGGCGAGGTCGAGCGAGAGGTCGGCCGTGTCGCCCGCCAGGTGCAGCACGAGCCGCACGTCGGGGTCCTTGGGGTCGACGTCGGGGCGAGCGCCGAGCTTGTCGCGAAGGGCGTCCACCACCGCGTCCTTCACCTTGAGCGCGACGTACCCGGAGTGCGTCATGGCGGAGTCGCGGACGGTGGCCTCCACCGCCAAGGTCGTGCGCGCGGTGAGCCAGGGCGTCCAGTCCACCGATCGGACGCCGTCGTAGAGCGACGAGGCGTCGCCCGCCGGGAAGGTGGCGAGTGGCAGGAGGACGCGCATGGCGACGCGCGCGTGGAGGCAGGCGCGCATCCCGGCCTCGAGGTCGCCCTCGAAGGTGACGCCGCCGCGGTCGCCCCGCACCCCCCGCAACTTCAGGGCTGCCAGCTCCCGCCGCAGGGCCCCTTCGGTGCCCTTGGCGCACGTCGCGAAGAATTTCATGCGGGGGAAGATACTCTACGCCGACCCGAGGAGGACTCATGACCGTACCAGCCCCGACCCTGCGCGTGGACGATCCCTACACCGGTGAGCCCGCCTGCGAGCTCCCGCTCGCGAGCGAGGCCGACGCGATGCGGGCGGTGGATCGGGCTGCCGAGGCCCAGCGCGCCTGGGCGCGGGTGGCGGTGAACGAGCGCGCCGAGCTGGTGCACCGCTTCGTCGAGCGGCTCTCCGCCCGGCGCGAGGAGGTGGCGCAGGACATCAGCCGGCAGATGGGGAAGCCCGTCGCCGAGGCGCGCGGCGAGGTGGGGACGTGCGGCGCTCGCGCGAAGCACATGGCCTCCATCGCCGCGGAGGTGCTGGCGGACGAGCGGCTGCCGGAGAAGGCGGGCTTCACCCGCTTCGTCGCGCGCGCGCCGCTGGGCGTGGTGCTCGACGTGGCGCCCTGGAACTACCCGCTCCTCACCGCGGTGAACGTGGTGGCGCCGGCGGTGCTGGCGGGGAACGCGGTGGTGCTGAAGCCCGCCTCCCGCACGCCGTTGTGCGGGGAGCACTTCGCCCGCGCCTTCCGCGAGGCGGGCGCGCCGGAGGGGCTCGTGACGGCGCTCGTCGCGGGACACGACGTCGTGCGGAAGGTGCTGGCGCGGCCCGAGGTGGCGCTCGCCGCGCTCACCGGCTCCAACGGCGCCGGCCGCGAGGTCCACCGCGCGGCGGCCGAGCGCCTCCTGCCGGTCATCCTCGAGCTCGGAGGCAAGGACGCGGCCTACGTCGCCCCCGATGCCGATCTCGCCTTCGCGGTTCCGAACCTCGTGGAAGGCGCCTTCTACAACGCGGGGCAGAGCTGCTGCGGGGTGAAGCGCATCTACGTGCACGCGGACCTCCACGAGCGGTTCGTGGCGGCTGCCGTGGAGGCCGCGGCCGCATGGGTGCCGGGCGATCCCTCGGAGGAGGGCACCACCCTCGGGCCGCTCGCGACGCCGGAGGCGACCGGCGAGCTCGCGGCGCAGGTGGCCGGCGCGGTGAAACGGGGCGCGCGGGTCCTCACCGGCGGCGCGCCCACCTCGCTGGGCGGCCGCGGGCGCTTCTTCCAGCCCACCCTGGTGACGGACGTCCCGCGCGACGCGCCGCTCGCCCAGGACGAGAGCTTCGGCCCGGTGGCCATCGTGGAGCGCGTGCGCTCGGACGACGAGGCGGTCGCGAGGATGAACGACAGCCGCTACGGACTCTCGGCGTCGATCTGGACCGCCTCGGTGGAGCGCGCGTCGGGGCTCGGGCGAAGGGTGGAGGCCGGCACGGTCTTCATGAATCGCTGCGACTATCTCGATCCCGCGCTCCCCTGGGTGGGCTGGAAGGCGTCGGGACTGGGGCTCTCGCTCTCCCGCCACGGGCTCCTCGCCCTCACCCGGCCGAAGAGCTTTCACCTGCGCCTCGCGGCGCGGTGAAGCCTCACCCGGGTTGCGGCGCAGGCGCTGCGGCACCTGACCCTCCGGCGCCGGCCTCGAGAGCCCTCGCGAGCCGGGAGACCTCCGCCGCGAACGGATCGAACCGCTCCGGCGACAGCTCCCGCTGGAGCGCCCGGAAGAGCGTGCCGCGCCGGGCGCGCGCCCGGCGGGCGAGAGCGACGAGCCCCGGGCGGAGGCCGCCCCGCGGCTGGGCGAGCGCGGCCGCGCCGCCGCCCTCCGCCGGAGCCGGCCGGCCGCCCGGGGCGGGGGGCGCTTCTTCGAGGAGCGCGGCCAGCTCCGCGCCGCGCACGTGCAGGTCGTGCAGCTCGCCGAGGAGATCCTGCAGCCCCTTCAGCCGCTTCACCGCGTCGCGCGCGTCGACGCCTGGTGTTCCGCGGAGCGGCTCGAGCAGGTAGCGCAGGCGCTTGCCTCGGATCCGGGCGCGGTGGATTCCCGCCTCGTCCTCGGGACCGCTGGGCGCGTGAAGCCGGGCCTGAAGCTCCGCCAGCGACGAGGCGAGGAGGCCCGACAACGCGGCGGCGAAGCTCGGCCCCGACCGCCAGCCGCCCTCGTCGATCCGCCGCTCGTAGCGCGACAACCTCCGCGCGAGCTTGCGCGACAGCGAGGCGTGCCTCTCGAAGAGGCGCTCCCGATCCGCTGCTCCGCCCCCGCGCCGTTCCCCGAGCCTCGCGGCGTAGAGCTCCAGCCCCGGGCGCAGGCGTTCCGCATCGAGGGAGGCGCGCTGCGTCGCCAGCCAGGCGAGCCCCACCTCGGCGTCTCGCGCCTCGTTCGTTCCCGCGGCGTGCTCGCGGAGGCGGCGCTCGTCCCTGCGACGGAGGGTATCCCGCAGCCACGGCCGGAACGACCGCAGGGTGCTCCGCAGACGGCGCACTCCGACGCGAAGGTCGTGCAGCGCCTCCTCGTCGCGGCCTTCCAGCAGTCGCTTTGCCGCCGCGTCCGCCACGCGAAGCTGTGCCAGCGCGATGAGCCGAGCCCCCTCCTCGGGCGGGCCGTCCAGCGTGTCGTGGCCGAGGGGGCTCACGCGGGGTGTCTTACCGTCGGGCGACCGCGGTCGCCGGTGCCGGCGTGGTCAGGCGCGCAGGCGTCAGCCTCGGGCCGGCGGGCGCATCCGTCCAGAGAGCTCCCGGACCCTGCCCCGGGCGCGGTGCGAGGCCGCGAGACCGGCTGAGGGTCGCGGGTAAAGCCCGCGGGGACGGTTCGGTCCTGAATCGGCCGGTCGGCGCCTGCCGACCTCCGTCGGGTACGCCCGAAAGAGGTGAGCGATGGACGCACACTTCCATACCTACGGGTGCGGTGCTTTGATGCACCCATTCCTCGTGGAGCCATGGAGTCCATCATGCGCAAGGCCGTCCTGCTGCTCGCGTCGTTGGTCATCGGTTGCGGTAGCAGCGGCGGTACGGGCGGAGGCGGTGGAAACAATGTGGCCGACGGGGGGAGTGGCACCGACGGCGGGACCATCGGCGGCATGGACGGAGGCAGCGGCACGGACGGCGGGACCGTGGGTGGCACGGACGGAGGCAGCACCGGCGGTGGCGGCACGACCATCACCGCCCTCTGCCAGACCTCGCTGAGCTCGTTCCGCAACCTCTACACGACCTGCCTCCACGCGAACCCGGACTTCGTCAACGCCCTCTTCACGGATGGTTTCCTGAGCTGCAACACGACCTCCAAGGAGGTCACCTCCGGTCGCGTCGTCTACAACGCGAGCCAGGGCGCCGCGTGCGCCAGCGCCCTCGCGTCGCTCACCTGCGCACAGTTCGGCTCGAGCTTGACGCCCGCGGCGTGCGCGACGGTGCTCACGGGCACGGTGCAGACGGGGGGCACCTGCTACGAGGATGACGACTGCGCGGCGGGCACGTGCAGCGCGACGGCGAAAGCCTGTCCGGGAACGTGCCAGCCCCTCGCCCAGCTCGCCCAGAGCTGCGCATCCTTGACCTGTGCGGGCACGCTGACCTGCTCCGCCTCGCAGGTGTGCGTCGCCCCGTCGGCCGTGAACGGCGCCTGTCCCTGCCAGGACGGTCTCTGGTGCGATTCCTCCTCGGCGTCCCCCGGAACGTGCAAGGCCCCTCAGACGAGCGGCGCTTGCAACGCGACCAACGACGGTCAGTGCGCGCTCGGAACCACCTGCGCGGGGACCGCTTCGCCGACCTGCATGCCGCTCGTCGGGCTCCAGGGCGATTGCTCGGCAGATGCCTCTCTCTGCGGGTTCGGATACACCTGCGACGTCGCGAGCCACAGGTGCGTGGGCTTCCCCAAGGTCGGCGAGGCGTGCGGCGCAACGAACCCCGTCTGCATCGGTGGCTTCTGTGACCTCGCGGGGACGCAAAAATGCGTCGCTTACAAGGATCTCGGAGCCGCCTGCTCGCTCCCCGCGGACTTCCTAGCCTGTGGCCTCGGAGCCAGCTGCGACGCGTCGACCTCCAAGTGCGTCGCCTCGGCGACGTGCCAGGCGCCGTAGCCCTCATCGCAGGCTGGACGAAAGCGCCGGCGAGCTGTGAACCGCTCGTCCGGCGCAACGTCGCCCGGCGCGACGAGGCTCTTCGTCGGCTGGGCACCTCGCATCGCGGCGCCCGGAGAGGTGTCCCCTCCCGGACACCTCTTCAAGCCATCGCCTGTCCCACCGGGCCGAACGGCTGGGGAGGAGGGCGCCCCACCACCTCTACCCGCAAGCCGTCCTTGCCCGAGCGCTTCGCGTCGTACATGAGCTGATCGGCCCGGCCGAGCATCTCGTCGAGCGAGCGGGGCGGGGTCTGGAAGGTGACCGCGCCGATGCTGAAGGACACCTTCCAGCCGCTCGCCGTCATGGCGGCGGCGAGCGCGCCGCGCAGGCGGCCCAGGAGCGCCTCGGCGGTCGGCTGGTCCGCATCGACGAGAAGCAGCCCGAACTCGTCGCCGCCCAGCCGCGCCACCGCGTCCATGGCGCGCGTGCCGCTGCGGAGGGTGCTCGCCGCCAGCGTGAGGAGCGCGTCGCCCTCGCGGTGGCCGAAGCGGTCGTTCATGGCCTTGAAGTCGTCGGCGTCGAGGTAGGCCACGGTGAGGGGCCGCGAGGTTCGCCGGGCGCGCTCCAGCTCCACCGCCGCCTGCTCCAGGAACGCCCGGCGATTGGACACGCGGGTGAGGGGGTCGGTGCGCGCGAGCTGGACCTCCGACTCGAGCCGCAGCTTGAGGGCGTCGAGCAGCCAGCAGAGGGCGACGAGCACGCCGGCCTGCACCGCGCCGTTCCAGGCGAGGACCTGCGGCGCGAGGGGGAAGGTCCGGCTCGCGAGGTCGGTGCCGAGAGAGGTCAGCGCCCCCACCGCGGTGAGGAACAGCCCGGTCCGGCGCGACACGTACCAGGTCGCGAAGCCGATGGGGCCGAGGTAGAGCAGCGTGAAGGACACGTCCGGCCCGCTCAGCGCGTCGCCGAGCGCCACGCACAGGAGGAGCCCCAGCGAAAGGGCGGTGGCCGCGGGGCGCGAAAGCCCTTCGAGCCACGCGCTCGCTACCGCCCGGAGCTTGACCGCGGGTCGCCGTGAAGGCGACGGGCGGGCGCGGCGGCCGGCATGTCGTGGCATGGGGGTGCTCATGGGGAGGTTGGAGCGGACGGAGGTTCTTTCGGGAGGGGTAGGCGCGTCAAGGTGAGCAAGACGGCGCCGCTGTAGGTGAACCGGGCCCGCGGCTCGCCAGAAGGCGGAGGGTCACCATCTCGTCGCGCGCCTGGCACCGCGCCGTCACGCTCCGCTGCTGTAGGATCGCGGCGTGTCCTTGATCCTGATCGTAGATGACGAGGCGGACCTCCTGGCGCTCCTCGACTTCAACCTGAAGGGCGCCGGGTTCGAGACCACCCTCGCCACGACGGGGGAGGAAGCGCTCGCACAGCTCCGCCGACGGGTACCCGACCTCCTGCTGCTCGACCTCATGCTCCCCGACGTCTCCGGCACCGAGGTGTGCCGCCAGGTGAAGGCCGATCCGCGCACCCGGGGCGTGCCCGTGGTGATGCTGACGGCGAAGGGCGACGAGGTGGACAAGGTGGTCGGCTTCGAGCTCGGGGCGGACGACTACGTGACGAAGCCCTTCAGCATCCGGGAGCTCAC
>JBBQEB010000014.1:0-37451 GCA_038320275.1 Myxococcales bacterium
CTGTCCTGCGTCATGGTGCCGGCCTTCGTGGCGCTGTTCGGGGGAGGGCTCCTCCGCGGCACGCTCCCCGCGGGCGGGGCCGCTTCGAGCCCGGTCTCGAGGGCGGTCCCCCTCTTCGTGGCGGTGGTCTATGCCCAGCTCTCGCTGCAGGCGTTCTGGCTCAACCCGTTCGGCTACGACCGCGGCGGGGCGCGCGCGCTCTTCCTCGCGCCCGTCTCTCCCGAACGGATCCTGATGGCCAAGAACGGCGCTCACCTCCTCCTCGGCCTCGTCGTGGGCGCGCTCTCCATCGGAGCCTACGCGGTGGTCACCGGAACCCCCAGCGTGTGGGCGCTCCTCTCCTCGGCGGCGCTCGCCCTGGGCCTCGCCCCGGCGCTTCTCGTCACCGGCAACGTGGTCGGCACGCTCGCGCCCAGGGCCGTGCCGGCAGGGATCCAGCGCGGCGCCGCGGTGTCGCCGCTGGCTGGCCTCGCGGGCATGGCCGCCCTTTCGGGAGCGGGACTCGCCTTCGCGCTGCCCGCGCTCGCTGCCGTCGGCTGGGAGCGACCGGCCCTCGTGCCCCTCGCGTGGGCGGGCCTCGCTGCCGCTGGTTGGGCCGGTTGGTTCGCGGCGCTGCCCGCCATGGGGCGCCTCCTCCAGCGGCGCAGGGAGGCGCTCCTGGAGGTGGTGTGCGGGGACGAGGTGTGAAGGCGCGCCCGCGGGCCTTCCGGACGCTTCCTACTGGCTGAATCCCTCGAGGAGGTAGTGCGCCTCCACCCGCTTCAGCGCGAGCACCATCGCGGCCGTGCGCGTGTGCACCGCCTTGCCGATGCAGAAGGGCCGCGAGTTGTGGTGCACGGTGCGCTGGGGCCGGTCGCGCGCGATGTCTCGGATCACCGCGTAGTTCGACTTGATGGCTCGCTCCAGGCGGCCGTTCACCTCGGCCTCCGTCCAGTGCTCCATGCGCTGATTCTGCAGCCATTCATAGTACGAGACGGTCACGCCGCCGGCGTTGGCGATGATGTCCGGGATGACGTCGATCCCCCGCGCGGTCATCACCCGGTCGCCCTCGGGCGTGGTGGGCCCGTTGGCGCCCTCGGCGATCAGCTTCACGCGCAGCCCTTCGGCGACGACGCCGTCGATCTCGCCGCCCAGCGCCGCGGGAATGCCGATATCAGCGTCGATCTTCCAGAAGTCCGACTTGGGGATGGCGGTCGCGCCGGGGAAGCCCAGCACCGTCTTCCTGAGGTTCTCCGGGTTGCCCTGCGTGTAGACGAGGAGCGCCTCGACGTCGATGCCTTCATCCCGGTGGATCGTCCCGAAGGCGTCGTTCACGGCCACGATCTTGGCGCCCAGCGCTGCCAGGATCTCGGCCGCCGAGGAGCCCACGTTCCCGAACCCCTGCACCAGCACCCGCGCTCCGGCGAGCGCGAACCCGTGCTCGCGGGCCCACTCCTCGATGCAGTAGACGACGCCCTGACCCGTGGCCTTGAGCCGGCCCTCCGAGCCGCCGATCCGCACGTCCTTTCCCGTTACCACGCCGCGGAAGGCGTGCGGAGTGACCTTCCCGTCGGTGAACTGACGCATCATGATCGCCATGATCTCGCCATTGGTGTTCACGTCCGGTGCGGGGATGTCGAGGAACGGGCCCATCAGGTTCTTGAGCTTGTACATGTAGCGCAGGGTGATGTGCTCGAGCTCCTCCCGCGAGTAAGCCTGAGGGTCGATGCGGATGCCGCCCTTGGCGCCGCCGAAGGGGATGTCGGCGATGGCCGTCTTCCAGGTCATCTCCGCGGCCAGCGTCTTGAAGAGGTCGAGCCCGACGTCCCGGTGGAAGCGGACGCCGCCCTTGTACGGACCGCGAACCTGGTTGTGCTGGATGCGGTACGCCTTGAACTTGCGGGGCACGCCCTTCACCACCTTGAAGAGCCCGCGCTTCGGGATGCGCAGCACCCCTTCACGAAGGGTGATATCCGCGTCCAGCAGCGCCCGCCGATGGAGGACAAAGTCGCCGTTCGCGAGCGGCTCCAGCGCGTCTCCCGCCTGCATCGAGGAGGGCGGCAGATCCTTGAAGCGCGCCGCGTCCTCCTCCGGCACCGGCACGAGGCGGTCGCGCAGGTCGAGCGAGAGGTAGAAGATGTGCTCGAAATCGGGCTCCTCCAGCTCGAGCCGCACCCGCGGGTGCAGTCCGATGAGGTCCGCGGCCCGATGGAACGTCTCCATCAGCTCGCCGTAGTAATTCGTCTTCGCCTTCTGCCCGTTTTCCTTGCGCACGACAGCCATGTGGACCTCTCGGTTGATCGACCACGCGTGACGGCGCATCCTAAGCCCCGTGCCCGGCACCGTCCATTTTGGGGAGACGCGGCGATGATCGCGCCCCTGCGAGGGAAACCGCGCCGGGATTCTCAGCGCCGGAGCAGGGCACCGACGCGCAGGAGCCGGCACACGCGCGCCGCCGACGCCTCGATCAGCTCTGCGCCCCGCGACATGCACTCCTCCAGCGTCATGGCCTGCGGTACCACGCTCGCGAGCGCGTCGATGCCGTGTGCGAGAACGTCGTCCGCGCCGTCCCCCAGCCCGCCGGCGAGGCACACCACCGGGACGCCGTGACGCTTCGCCACGGCCGCCACGCCCACCGGCGCCTTGCCCATGGCGGTCTGGAAGTCGGTGCGTCCCTCGCCGGTGAGCACCAGATCGGCCCCTTCGACGATGGCCTCGAAGCCGGTGGTCTCGAGCACGATCTCGACCCCGGGGCGCAGCCGCGCCGGCGTGAAGAAGAGCAGTCCCGCGCCGAGCCCGCCCGCCGCGCCCGCGCCGGGCAGTTCCGCCACGTCGCGCCCGGTGGCGGCGCGCGCCACCTGGGCGAATCGTCCGAGCGCGGCGTCGAGCTCCTTCACCATCTCCGGCGTGGCGCCCTTCTGCGGGCCGTAGACGGCCGACGCGCCCCGCGGGCCGGTGAGCGGGTTGTCCACGTCGCAGGCTACCAGGATCTCGGCGGTCGCGACGCGCGGGTCGGCACCGGCGAGGTCCACCGCCGCCAGCCGCGAGAGCGCCCCGCCGCCCTCGGGGAGGTCCTGTCCACTCGCGTCCAGGAACCGGATTCCCAGCGCGCGGGCGAGCCCGGTGCCGCCGTCGTTGGTGGCGCTGCCTCCGATGCCCACGATGAGCTTCGTGAGCCCGGCGTCGAGCGCCGCGCGCACCAGCTCGCCCGTGCCGAAGGTGGAGGTGATGCGCGGGTCGCGCCGCTCCTTCGGCACGAGCGGCAGCCCCGAGGCGGACGCCATCTCCAGCACCGCGGTGCGGCCGTCGCCGAGGATGCCCCAGTGCGCGTTCACGGGTTCGCCGAGCGGCCCGCGCACCGTGCGCCGCTGGAGCCGCCCGTGCGTGGCCGCGACGAGCGCCTCCACCGTGCCCTCGCCCCCATCGGCGATGGGCACCTTCCTCACCTCGGCGTCCGGGAACACCGCCCGCACCCCGCGCTCCATGGCCTCGGCGGCGCCCAGCGCGGAAACGCTGCCCTTGAAGGAGTCGGGGGCGATGACGACGCGCATGGGAGCCTCCGGGTCAGAGTCTATGAGGGAATCCTCGGAGGAATTTCTTCACAGGCTCTCAGGGGACGAGGTGTGGGAACACGAAGGCGTAGGCCCAGACCATCAGGCCGACCACCACCAGGTAGGCCACCGTGTACTTGATGGTCTGCCGCATGATCTTGCCCTCGCTGCCGAGGAGGCCGACGGCGGTGGCAGCGATGACGATGCTCTGCGGCGAGATCATCTTTCCCGCCGGGCTGCCGGCGTTGCCTGCCGATGCCATGAGGTAGTCGGAGAGGTGCAGCCCCTGGGCGGTGAGCTTCTGGAGGTTGCCGAAGAGGGCGTTGGAGGAGGTGTTGCTGCCGGTGAGGAACACGCCGATGGTCCCGAAGATGGGCGCGAGCACGGGGTAGACGCTCGCGCTCACCAGGCTCACCAGCGTGTTCGCCATGGTCCCCACCATGGAGATCTGCTTCACGCCGACCGTGCCCCAGACGGCGAGCTTCGTCTTGGGGTCGAGGATGGGCAGGGTGAGGTTCATCACCTCGGAGATCGAGAGGATGGAAGCGACGGCGATGAACGACGGGATCATCTGCTTGAAGGTCTTCCCGAACTGCTGCCCGTACGTGCGGAGCGGGATGCCGAGGAAGGGGAAGGCGATCAGCCCGGCGATCAGCATGATGGTGCCGGGCGTCTGCAGCCAGGCGAACTTGTAGAGCTTGCCGGGGTTGTAGATCTGGAGCTGGAGGAGCAGCCACTCGAAGCCCTTGGCGGTGCCGCCGAAGATGCGCTTGGTAGCATCGAGGTTCACGGCGATGACGAGCACCGCGAGGAGCAGGTAGGGCAGCCAGGAGAGGAAGAGCTCCTTCCCGTTGAAGGGGCGGGGCTTGGCCACCCCAACGCTCTCGCCCGGGAAGAGCCAGGGGTCCTTGGTGCGGGCCCTGCTGAGATAGAGCGCGGTGGCGGTGAGGCAGACCAGGGAGGCGATGACGTCGGTCAGCTCGGCGCTGATGTAGTTGGAGACGATGAACTGCGTCACGGAGAAGGAGAGCCCGGTGACGAGGACGGTGGGGAGCGCGCCGCGCAGCCCCTTGCCGCGGGACATGCTGAACACCGTGGCGAACGCCATGAGGAAGGCGAGCGGCGCCATCAGCCGGCCGGTCATCATGGACAGCCGCATGAGGTCCATCTGCGTGGTGGCGGCGAGCGTGACGGTGGGGATGGCCAGCGAGCCGAACGGCACCGGGCCGGTGTTCGCGACGAGGCACACGAGCGCGGCCATCATCGGGTCGTAGCCCAGCCCGACGAGGATGCTGGCGGGGATGGCGACCGGCGCCCCGAAGCCGCAGATGCCCTCCAGGAAGGCGCCGAACCCGAAGCCGATGAGGAGCGCCTGCGCCCGGCGATCGACCGTCAGGTTGGCCATGGCGCCCTGCATCTTGTCCATCCAGCCGGTGGCCTTGAGCGTGTTGTAGACGACCAGCGCGCCAAACGGGATCCACATGATGGGAAAGAGGCCGAAGAGCGCCCCCTGCACCGCCGCCAGCAGGGTCACCGAGGGTGAAAAGCCGAAGTAGGCGATGGCGATGAGGACGGTCACCGCCCAGGCGATGGGGGCGACCCGCACCGCGGGTTTCATGAGGATGGGGAGGCCGACCAGCAGGACGAACAGCGGCAACGACGCGACGAGAGCGCTCACGTGTTCCTCCGCGATGTGAAAGCGCGCCTACCCTATTCCTCCGGCGGGGCAAGTCCAGCGGGAAAGGCGGTCCTGGCGCCGCGACTCATGCGAGTCGACAGAACGAAGTGGGCCGTGCGCTGCGCTCGCGGGGAGAGCTCGGCAGGGCTGGAAAAGCACTGCGGTCCACCACACCCAGGATAGAAGGACGAGGCACATTTCGAATGGGAGGCGAGGCGTGGCGGAGCGCATCGAGGTGGAACTTCCGGAACGCTTCACCTTTTCGACGGAGATCGCGATCCGCATCGGCGACGTGAACTATGGCGGGCACGTGGGCTACGACACCGTGCTCTCCATCGTCCACGAAGCCCGGGTGCGGCTCTTTGCTGCGCGTGGCTGGACCGAGCTCGATATCGGCAAGAGCGGCATCGGCATCGCCATCGCGGCTGTGGCGGCGGTGTACCGCGCCGAGGGCAAGTACGGCATGACGCTCGCGGTGGAGCTGGCGGTGGGCGGCCTGCGCTCGCGCGGGTGCGAGCTGTGGTGCCGCCTCTCGGACCGCGCCTCGGGCCGGGAGGTCGCACGCGTGCGGACCAGCCTCGTCTTCTTCGACTACGCGACGGGCAAGGTGGCCAGCATGCCGGCCGCGTTCGCGGCCGCGTTCCGCCCGGCCCCCGAGGGATGAGCGAGCCTGGGGCGGGGGATCCGCTCGGGGGCGGCATAGGGCACCTCCCTCCGGCTCCGGTGAAGCCCCTGCGTGCGCCGGAAGCGCCGAGGCGGGCGTGGTGCTGCTCGCCAGCGGCTTTCGAGGGTTCCGCGCGCGCAAGGCGCCGCCGCGGCTCCGCAATTCGGGGCAGCCTATGCGAGGGGAGCGGCTCTCCCGTAAGCTTACTCCGGCAGGATCCACGGGACCCTCGTCGCTCGAGGGCGAGAGACGCCGGTGCCGCACGGCGGCGGTCCACGCGGAAGCACCTTTCCCGCGCGAAAGAGAGGCACGGTTCATGAGCTCGCACGACGCCTACAGCGGTCTTCCCAGCAGCCCCGAGGAGATCGCGGACAGGCGCGCCTTCCTCTTGAAGACCGACGCCGTGCTCCGGGGGCTCGTGCAGCTCAAGTACTTCTCCTGGGAGATCGAGGGCGCCGAGCACCTCCCGCTCTCCGGGCCGGTGGTCTTCGCCATGAACCACGCCGGCTGGTTCGCGCTCGACACCATCATCGTGGGCTGCTCGGTAGCGCAGGCCATCGGCATCGCCCGCGCCCCGTACTTCGCCGCCTACGACGCCGCGCTCACTGCGCCGGTGATGGGTCCATACTTGAAGCGGATCGGCGGCCTCCCGGCGACGCTCTTCAGGCACCCGCAGCGCCTGCCGCGCGAGTTCGAGTCGTACGGCATCTGCCCCGAGGGCGTGGACGGGAACACGAAGCCGTTCTGGAAGGCCTACCGGATGCGGGAGTGGAACCGCGGGTTCGTGCGGCTGGCGCTGGCGCTCGAGGCCACCATCGTTCCCGTGGCGGTGTTCGGGGGCGAGGAGTGCTTCCCGGTCGCCTGGAAGCTCCGGCTCCTGGAGCCGCTCATCGGCTCGGCGGTGGGCCTGCCGCTCTCGCCGCTGCCGCTGCCGGCGAAATGGAAGGTCGTCTTCCACGAGCCGGTGCAGGTGACGACGCCGGGCAAGGCGGTCCGCCGCTCGCCGCAGTGGTGCGATGCCCTCGCGACGCGACTGCAGGGGGTCGTGCAGGAGACGCTCGACCGCGAATCCGCCCGCCGGCCCCTGGCGCGGCTCTCCGGCCTCGTCGCCACGGTGGCGAACCGCCTCCAGCCGGTGGGCGGCGCGGCTGGCCCGAGGGCCCCGGACCCCCTGCTCGGCCCCGACGACCCGCTGGCGCTCGCTCCAGTCGAAGCGAGGCGTCAGTGACGGATCCCTCGCCGATCCGGCCGGGGACCGGGCGCGACGAGACGGACGAGAGCCTCCGGGCGGAGCGCGAGAAGACGGATCGCGAGCTCGAGCACCGCCGCGCCGCGGCGGAGGCGGGCGCGGACGAGGTGGTGCGGATCGCCCGCACCCGCGCGGCGGACGTGCTCAGCGCGGCCCGGGAGCGGGCCGACGATAAGCTGCGGGGGGACCCTCCGTCCGCGAAGGCGCAGGAGATCCTCGACGGGAAGCGGGAGCGGGCAGACGAGGCGCTCGGCCGCGAGCGGGCCGTGGCCGAGCGCGCCCTGCTTGCCGAGCGCGAGGAGCGCCGCTCGGCGCTCGCCGAGATCCTGCGCCTCGACCGCGGTGAGACCGATGGCCGCCTCCTCCTCGAGCGCGCGCGCTCCGACGAGGTCGTCCGCACCCGCGACGACTTCCTCGCCATGGTCGCGCACGATCTCCGGGCGCTCCTCGGCGGCGTGGCGCTCCACGCCTCCACCCTGCTCAAGGGCGCCGGCGACGACGAGGTCGGGCAAAAAGTGGCGCGCTCCGCCGCCGGCATCCGGCGCTTCACGGCGCGCATGGCGATCCTGGTGAACGACCTCGTGGACGTGATCGGCATCGAGGCGGGACAGCTCGCGGTCTCGCCCGGGGAAGGTGATGCCGGGGCGCTGGTCCAGGAGACCCTAAGCACCTTCCAGGCGACGGCCTCGACGAGGGGCATCGAGCTGCGGGCGGAGGCATCCGCAGCGCCGCTCCCGGCGCGGTTCGATCAGGAGCGCATGCTCCAGGTCCTGGCGAACCTGGTCGGCAACGCGATGAAGTTCACGCCCCGCGGTGGGCACATCGAGGTGCGCGCGAAGGCCGCCGACGAAGGCGTGCACCTCTCGGTGGTCGACTCGGGCGTCGGCATCGCCCCCGACCTGCTCGAGACCGTGTTCCAGCGCTTCTGGCGCGCGTCGACCCACGACCGAAGCGGGCTCGGCCTCGGGCTGTTCATCTCGAAGAGCATCGTCGAGGCGCACGGCGGCCGCATCTGGGCCGAGAGCGACGGCGCGCATGGCAGCACCCTTCACTTCACCATTCCACGGTGAGCGGGGGGCTTGGGGGCTGCTTCACGTCGATCCGGCGAGCAGGGTCCGGCGCCAGTGTCGCGGCACGAGGACGGCGGCGGATCGGTGGCCGCCGTCGCTCCCCACCGGTGGCCGCACTCGACGCAAGCCCACGTGGAGTCGCCTCCGTCGCCTCGGATGCAGCAGCCACCTGCCACGTACCTGGACTTCCAACGGTCATCCACGGTTTGCGGCTTGGCGTAGCACCGTCAGAGCTGCGTCCGAGGATGTTCACGATGCGTCGCGCGCCCACCAAAGAGTCTGCGCCTGCCGACGTGGCCCGACAGGCCAGCGTAGCCCGGCAGCCGCCGTGGCCCGGCAGGCCAGGGGCGCGGCAGAGCGGCAGCTGCGTGCGCGGCGGGTGATCCCGGTGCCCCTGCCGCTCCGCATCGCGGCCCTGCTCGCCGCTTCCGTCCAGGCCCTGCGAGAGCGCCTCGGGACGCAGCTCGCGGCCGGACCCTGCCTGGCGCTCCTCGCCCAGCACTTCGTGGAGACCTGGCGGGGCGTCGTGAAGCCCGCTCGCACCCGTTCCAGGAAGGTGCGCGACCGCGACCGGGGGGAATGCCAGGTGCCCGGCTGCAGCCACCGGGCGGCGCACGCCCACCACGTCCTCTTCCGCTCCCAGGGCGGCGACGACGAGCCAGACAACCTCGGCGCGATGTGCGCTTTCCACCACCTGCGCTGCGTCCACGGCGGCTTCCTCTGAGTCGTCGGCCGGACGCCCGCCCTGCGCTGGTCTCTTCGCGGCGAGCCCTGGGAAGGGCCGCGGCCGTAGCAAGGGACTCGGCACCTGCGTCCGCGGTCGTGGCTGCAGACGCGGCCACCCTCCCGGGCAAGCGGATCCCCAGCAGTCCTCAAGGGTCCTATCCTCGCTCCTACGCTCTCCGCCAGATGGGGAAAGAGTGGGGAGAAGAAGACGCGAGCCAGCCGACGCCCGGCCGGCCAGCTCCGCGAATAGCTGATTTTATTCAGGAAGTTGGAGCCGACACCCGGATTTGAACCGGGGACCTACTGATTACGAATCAGTTGCTCTACCAGCTGAGCTATGTCGGCAAGCGGGCGCGTTCTAGCACCGGGGCGGCGATGCCGCAAGCTGGGGCACGACCCGCGCGGGAGGCGCCGCATGACGCGACGTGTCTTACGTTAGTCGTATGGCGAAGATGAAGACCGTTGACCCCAAGGTGCTGTCCCGTCAGCAAGCGCAGCTCCAGCGCTCCAGCCGGCACAAGGTGCACATCGGCGACGACACCGGCGCGGTGGCCGGCAGGGCTGCCGAGCTGGCCAAGGTGCGCGCGATGCAGCAGGCGCACCGGGCGGAGCTGGCGGCGGCCAACCGGCCGCTGGTGGGCATCATGGGCGACCTCCTCGTGAGCGGCACCCAGCTCGCCAAGGCGGCCGTGACCGCGCCGTTCCGGGTGATGGGGGCGCTGAGGCGCCGGCCGAGCCCGACCCAGGGCTAGGCTTCGATCAGGCCGGGCTGGGTGACGCGCAAGCTCCGAGCGCCGGTTCGTCCAACCGGTTGGACGCCTTCCCGCCCGCGCCGCCTCGCAACGAAGGTCGCTCACCGGGCGATGGCTTCTGCACGCCCGCGCGACGTTTGACCGCCGCGTCGTTCAACCGGTGAACGCAGTGCCTCGGGCGTTGGGGGGCGCGCTCGAAATTGGCTCGGGCGCCTGAATTCGCCAGATGTGGAGGTCACGCCAGCTGGACCGCGCGATCAATGGGCTCCCGATGCCCGCCCCCGCGCGCCGAAAGGCGACCCCTGGGAGCGGAACAGGATCGTTCGCCGTTCCCTGTCCACTCGCGCTCCTCAGAAGCTCGGCCCGAGCGTGAGGTAGAGCTGCGTCTCCGCGAGCGGATCGGAGAACGGTCCGCCGAAGTGCCCAGGGGCGAGGAGCGGCCCGAGGCCGCGGGCGGCGCCGAGGCGGAGGTCGGTCCGGAAGGCGTAGCCAAGCACGATCTCGAGCCGTAGCTCACCGCCGGCTCCGAAGCGCACCCGGTCGCGCGCCGCGAAGTCGTGGAGGGGCGCGCCGTTCAAGGCTGGGAACGCCCCGCCGGCGTCGACGAAGAGCGCCCCGTGCACCCGGCGGAGCTGCACCGGCCACGCGCGAAACCCGCGCTCCACCCGCGCGATGGGGAAGCGCAGCTCGGCGGTGGTCGAGAGCAGCGAAGACCCGGCCAGCGCCCCGCTGGCATAGCCGCGGAGCACGTCCACCGGGAACGACGCCCCGAGGAGCGGCGCCAGCGCGAGCTCCACCACGTCGGTGGGGGGCGCCCCGCCCAGCGAGAAGGGCTCTCGCCCACCCAGCGAGCCGCCCGCCACGCCTACCGAGCCGCGCAGCGCGAGCACCGCGTGCGCGGTGAAGGGTAGGCGGAGGTACTGCGCCGCGGCCGCCCGCGCCGAGGCGTAGGCGAACGATCCGCCCAGCTCCGGGCGCGCCAGCCGCGCGCTCACCACGAACGAGCGCCCCTCCTCGGCCGAGATCGAGCTCACGAAGCGGAAGGCGTCGCGAGTGCTGGCGGAGAAGGACAGCTCGCTCGCAGTCCCGTCGCGAAACGCCGCCACCCTCCTGTCGGTGGGCTGTCCCGGCGGTCCGCCGATGGAGCGCAGTCGCAGCGCGCGCCAGCCCACCGCCACCGCCGAGGAACGATCGAGGTGGGTGTCGGTCGCGCGCAGCGAGACCTGTCCCAGCGTCCAGTCCTCCTCCAGGCGCGACGGGTACCCCGGCGTCGTCCCGATCGAGCGGCTGGAGCCGAGCGTGAGGCGCGGGAAGAGCCAGGTGCCCACGTACTGTGCGTCGTACCCAGGCTCGCGACTCGCGACGCCGTACCAGGCCTGCAGCGCATAGGCGTGCTGCAGCAGCACGTCGGCGCCGCCGGTCACCGCCCCCGCGGTGAGCCCCCCGCCATCCGTGCCCAGCCAGGGCAGCCAGAAGGTGGGGCGGAGGGTGTCGAGCGGCCGGTAGGGATGGTCTGGAAAGGTGGGGTCGGGCGGCAGAGGCGGCGCGCCGGGTCCGCGGAGCGCGCGCGGCCGCGCAGGTTCGGGCTCGAGCCACTTAGCGCGGTCGAGCGGGATCGACGCCAGGTCGTAGCCGCGCCGCGAGTAGGAGACGAACGCCAGGGTCCGGCCGTCGGGCGAGACCTGCGGCTCGAAGGCGCCCAGCTCCACGTTCGTCACCTGGCGCAGCCGGCCGGGAGCCCGCGGCCGGGTGCCGGGTCCCGCGCCTGCGACGGCGCGGGTGCCCGCGCCCAGCTCGAACGCATAGACGTCGTACACGCCGCTTCGCTCCGAGGAGAAGTAGAGCGTCCCGCCGTCGGGCGACCACGACGGCGAGAGGTCGAGGGCGTCGTCGTCGGTGATCCAGGTGAGAGCGCCCGCCTCCCAGATCACCACGTCGCGACGGCCGGCCTCCTGCAGCTCCAGCGCGATGCGGCGGCCGTCGGGCGCGATGCGAGGGTTTGCGAGCTGCACGCCGGGCAGCCGGAGCAGCACCTCCGGTGGACCACCGGCGAAGGCTTGTCGGAGGAGCGCCAGCTCACCGCCGCCGAGATGGGCCACGTACACGGCGAAGGTGCCGTCGGGTGACACGTCCGGCTCGGTGGCCCGGGCTCCCTCCGTGAGCTGCCGCCAGCGGCCGGTGTCGAGCTCGACGAGCCTCAGGTCGTCCCAGACGCGGAACTCGCCGTACACGTCGCTTGCGGCGACCACCAGCTCCCGCTCCCCGCGCACCGCCAAGGTTCCATTTCCCTCCACCAGGGCGACCCGCCCCAGGTCCTCCCCGGCGCGCCCGACACGCCGCACGGAGGAGCGCTCGTCCGGTCCCGCGTCGTAGTAGACGAGCCCGCTGCCGTCCTTCAGCCAGCGCGGGTGGAGCACCACCGAACCGCGCCGGGTGAGCGGAGTCGCCTGCGTCACCGGGCGCCGCTGCACCTTCGCGAGCTCTTGCCGGGCGCGGGCGCGGGTGTCCTCGGCGAAGGCTGCCCAGAGCTCCCCGAACGAGCCGCCCAGATTCCGCCGGGCCAGCGTGTCGAGCCGGTAGGGCCAGAGCTGTCGTCCCTGGTCCTTGGAGAAGGCGGTCAGCGCCCCCGCGCCCGAGCGCGCCTCGACGAAGGCGAAGAAGCGCCCGCCGAGGAGATAGGGGAGGTTTCCCCGGGGCCAGGTCAGTGGCAGCGCGAGCACCTCGTCGAGCCGGGGGAAGGGCCCGTCCAAGGCGAGCGCCCGCGCGTACATGTCGAAGAGCGCGCTCGCGTTGCGTCCGCCGTCGCCGCCCTCCGCCTCGTCGCCCTCGTGCAGCACGGCGAGCCCCTCTGCCACCAGAGACGGCGAGAATCCGGACGGCGCAAGCACGCGGCCGAGCACGTCGTTCACCAGCGCGGGCGGTCCCTCGATGGTCCCGAGGTGGAGGATGTGCACGTACTCGTGGTCGACGATCCCCTGCACCCAGTCGCGCTCGTCGTTCAGCTCGGAGAGCGATCCGGGCGGCACGGCCAGGAGCCGGATGGTGTCGTAGGGGAGGGGGGTCGCCGAGCCGTTGAGGTCATCGGCATCATCCGAGAGAACGATCTCGGTGCGCCGCTCCGGACTGTGCGCGAACGCGGGACTGAGCCGCTCGTGCGCGCGCTCCGCGGCGCCGGCCACCCGCCGCGCCAGGGCGGCCAGGCCGTCGTGATGGTGGACGCGGAAGTGGGGCGTCTCCACCGTGCGCCAGCGCAGCCGCGGGTCGTAGGGCTGCGCCGAGGCGCTCGGCCCCGGCGCGAGGAGGATCGCCAGCACGGCCGCGGCGAGCGCCCGGCGAACGGTGCCGGCGCGCCCTGCCGTCACGCTGCGTCGGCGCCCACCCGCTCGCGCAGGAAGCGCTCCAGCGCATCGGCCACCGCGCGCGGGTGCTCGAGCGGAGCCATGTGAGAGCCAGCGGGCAGCACCAGGAGCTCGCTCCCCGGGATCGCCTCGTGCATCTTTCGAGAGAGCGCTGCCGGCGTGAAGGTGTCGTTCTCCCCAGCGATGACGAGCGTCGGGACGTGCACCGAGGAGAGCTGCGCGGTGGCGTCGTGCACGGCCACCGACGACAGCATCCGCACGAACACCTCCGGATCGGTGTCCGCCAGCTCGCGCAGGTAGGCCTCCAGGTCCTCGCGGTCGACGAGGTGGCGGTTCACCTCCACCCAGCGTGCGATCTGGAGCGAGACCTCGGTGGGCGCGGCGTGCTGCAAGAACCAGCGCGCCGCTCCAGGCACGGCCAGCACCGCCGACCGGAGCCAGGGAAAGATCGTCTCCAGGGCAGCCCCGCCGTGAAAGGTGCGCAGCGGTCGTCCGGGCGAGCCGCAGACGAGGACGAGCGCTCGCACGCGCTCCGGCGCCCGCCGGTACGCCTCCAGGCTGACCTGCACGCCCACGGAGTGGCCCATGAGCACCGCCGACGGTTCCTCCGCGTCGTCCAGCACCGCGAAGAGATCGGACACCGCCTCGTCGAGCCCCACCCGCTCCTCGTCCATGGGGAGGTCGCTCTCGCCGTGGCCGCGGTAGTTCCAGTGGATGACGCGGCGCCGCGCCGCGAGCTGCGGGAAGAGGTGGCGCCAGACGTAACCGGCGCAGCCGATCCCGTCGGTGAGCGCGACCGGAGGGGCGCCGCGCCCCGCCGAGCGCCACCACAGCCTCGTCCCGTCGGCCGCCCTGGCGAAGCTGGTCCTGACGTCCACGACACCTCCGCAGCGTGACCCCGCGCAGGCGGGATGTTAGGACACCGAGGACCATCGCGGCAACGAAAGGAGGGGCGCACTGCGCATGTCCGGCGGGACGATCGAGGATGCAGGCCACGCGCAGGGCGAGGGCGCTCACGGCGGCCACGACCACCACGCGCACGGCGGGCACCATCATCACGGCGCGTCCAGCGTGCGGCGGCTGGCGGTCTCGCTGGGCGTCGCCTCCCTCATCATGGTCGCCGAGGCGCTGGGAGGGTGGATCTCCGGCTCGCTCGCGCTCGTTTCGGATGCGGGCCACATGCTCACCGACGTGGCCGCGCTGGGACTCGCGCTGCTCGCGGTGGTGTTCGGGTCACGGCCCGCCGATCTGCGGCGCACCTTCGGCTATCGCCGCCTGGAGGTGCTGGCCGCGCAGATCAACGTGGGAACGCTCCTCGCGCTCACCGCCTGGATCGGCTGGGAAGCGGTGCAGCGGCTGCGCGCGCCCCCCGCCGACATCCGCCTCGGCGTCATGGCGGGCGTCGCAGCGGTGGGCCTCTTTGGAAACACGGTCATCCTGGTCTGGCTGCGAGGCGACGCGAGCCTCAACACCCGCTCGGCATTCCTGCACGTCCTGGGAGACGCAGTGGCGTCCTTGGCCGTCCTCGCTGGCGCGGGGGGGATCTGGCTGCGCCCGGACCTCACCTGGATCGACCCCGTTCTTTCAATCGCCATCGCGCTCCTCATCCTCTTCGGCGCGGTGCGGCTCATCTTCGAGATCACCGCCATCCTCATGGAGGCGGTGCCGCCGCACCTCGCGGTGGGGGAGATCGCCAGCATCATGGGGTCCGCGGAGGGGGTGGTGGCGGTGCACGACCTGCACGTCTGGACCATCTCCAGCGGCCTCTACGCGCTCTCGGCGCACCTCGTGGTGCACGCAGGATCGATGGGCAGGAACGACGACATCCTCACCGCGGTGAAGTCCGCGCTGCGCAGGCGCTACGGCATCGACCACACCACGCTCCAGATCGAGTCGGTCGACTACGACCATGTCGACGACGTGCATCACCACTGACCGTGCGCATCGTGGGGGGCGTCGCGAGGGGGCGGGTGCTGCAGGTCCCCCAGGCTCGCGCTTCGGGCCGCCGCCAGACCGCGGCGCTCCGCGCTGGCGCTCCGGGCGAAGGGGGCAAGGGGGCACGCGAACCGCTCCAGACGACCCGCCCCACGAGCGACAGGGTGCGGGAGGCGGTGTTCAACCTGCTCGGCCAGCGGTTCGAAGGCGGGGTGGTGCTCGACCTCTACGCAGGGAGCGGCGCGCTGGCGCTGGAGGCGCTCTCGCGCGGCATGGAGCGGGCGGTCTGCGTGGAGCGCGACCGGCAGGCGGCCGAGGTCATCCTCGAGAATGCCGCCCGCTGCGGCTTCGCGGACCGGGTGGAGGTTCGCCGGGAGGAGGTCGCCGCCGCGCTGGCGCGCCTTCCGCGCGGGGGCTTCGCCCTTGCCTTCGCCGACCCGCCTTACGCGCTGGGGCCGGATGAGGCCCTCTCCGGACTCGCGCCCTTGCTCGCGCCAAGAGCGACGGCGGTGGCCGAGCACGACCACCGCCGCCCTCCGGCCGACCGCCACGGCGCGCTCGCGCTCGTCGATCGGCGCGCGTATGGCGACACGGGAATCTCGATCTACCGGCTCGATTAGGGGAGAATCCGCCGCATGCCACGCCTCGCCATCTACCCCGGATCGTTCGACCCGCCCACGAAGGGCCACCTGTCCCTCGTGAAGCGGGGGCTCGAGATCTTCGACGGGCTCATCGTGGCGGTGGCGCACAACGTGGAGAAGAACGCGCTCTTCACCTTCGAGGAGCGGCTGGCCCTGTTGCGCGAGGCCATCGGCGACGACCCGCGCGTGGAGGTGGACAGCTTCCAGGGCCTGCTCGTCGCCTACGCCGCGCGGCGGGGCGTGCACACGGTGCTCCGCGGGCTGCGGGCCGTCTCCGACTTCGAGTACGAGTTCCAGCTCGCCAACATGAACCGCAAGCTCGACCCGAAGTTCGACAGCGTGTTCGTCATGACCGGCGAGGACTATTTCTACGTGACCTCGCGCCTGGTGCGGGAGGTGGCCCGCTTCGGCGGCGACGTCTCGAGCCTCGTCCCGGCCAACGTGGCGAGCGCGCTCGAGCGAAAGCGAAGCCAGGGCGCCTTCGGTCCGTGACGGGCGGGGCCCGGCGGGGCGTGTCCCTTTTCTGCTGTCGTGCGAAGCGCGGCGATGCGGTAACCTAGCCGTTTCCCTCATGCATGCGGGGCCGTGCCTATCGGTCCCGGAGAAGGAGCACCGCGACATGAAGCTCGCCCAGCGCCTCGACGGAGTGAAGCCCTCGCCCACCCTGGCCATCAGCGCCAAGGCCAAGGAGCTCAAGTCGAAGGGCGTCGACGTGGTGGGCTTCGGGGCCGGCGAGCCGGACTTCGACACGCCCGAGGTGGTGAAGGCCGCGGCGAAGAAGGCCATCGACGAGGGCTTCACCAAGTACACGCCCACGAACGGCATCCCCGAGCTGCGGGAGGCGATCGCCCGGCGCATCGAGAAGGACCACCGCCTCGCCTACAAGCCCACCGAGGTGCTCGTCTCCTGCGGCGGCAAGCACGCCCTCTACAACCTGTTCCAGGCGGTCCTGAACGAGGGCGACGAGGTCGTCATCTTCACCCCGTACGGGGTCTCCGACGCCGACATGGTGCGGGTGGCGGGCGGGAAGCCGGTGCTGGTCGAGACCACCATGGAGACGGGCTTCGACCCGGCGCCGGAGGCCATCGAGAAGGCCATCGGGCCCCGCACCCGCGCGGTCATCCTCAACAGCCCGTCGAATCCCACCGGCGCCATGCTCTCCCGCCGCACGCTGGAGACGGTGATCCGGCAGACCAAGGGCAAGGAGATCCTGCTCGTCACGGACGACATCTACGACAAGCTCGTCTACCGCGGCACGTTCGAGAACGTGCTCGACCTCGACCCGTCGCTGCGCGGTCAGGTGGCGCTCGTGAACGGCGCGTCCAAGACCTACGCGATGACCGGCTGGCGCATCGGCTGGACGGCCGGCCCGCAGGATCTGATCGCCGCGATGCAGAAGCTGCAGGACAACTCCACCTCCAACGCCGCCTCCATCTCGCAGCGCGCGGCTCTGGGGGCGCTCACCACGCCCGGGGTGGAGGAGGAGGTGGAGAAGATGCGCTCCGCCTTCGACGCGCGGCGGAAGCACATCGTCTCGCGCCTGAACGCCATCGAGGGCATTCGTTGTTTCGATCCGGCGGGGGCGTTCTACGTCTTCCCGCACGTGGCAGCGCTCCTGGGCCGCAAGGCGCCCGGCGCTGCCGAGCCGCTGGGCACGGACGACCGCTTCATCGACCAGCTCCTCGACGTCCACAAGGTGGCGGCGGTGCCCGGCTCGGCTTTCGGTGGCCCCGGCTACATCCGGCTGTCGTTCGCCACCTCCATGGAGCAGATCGACAAGGGCTGCGACCGCATCGCGGAGATGGTGAAGACGCTCCGCTAGCCGCCTCCTCGCCTGTGGTAGCTTCCGCGCCCTCATGCCCCGCCGCACAGATCTGAAGAAGATCATGATCGTGGGCTCCGGCCCCATCGTGATCGGGCAGGCCAGCGAGTTCGATTACTCCGGCGTCCAGGCCTGCAAGGCGCTCCAGGAGGAGGGCTACGAGGTCGTCCTCCTCAACTCGAACCCCGCCACCATCATGACCGATCCCGGCTTCGCGGATCGGACCTACATCGAGCCCATCACGCCCGCCATCGCCGAGGCCATCCTCGCCCGCGAGAAGCCGGACGCGCTCCTCCCCACGCTGGGCGGTCAGACGGCGCTCAACCTGGCGGTGGCCCTCGCCCGCAACGGCGCGCTGGAGCGCCACGGCGTGCGGCTCATCGGCGCGTCGCTGGAGGCGATCGAGAAGGCGGAGGACCGGCTCCTCTTCAAGAAGGCCATGGACCGGGTCGGCGTGGAGATGCCGAAGTCGGGCTACGCGGCGAGCTGGGACGAGGCGCGCGCCATCGGCGACGCGATCGGCTTTCCCATCATCATCCGGCCCTCCTTCACCATGGGTGGAGAGGGCGGCGGAATCGCCTACAACCGCGAGGAGCTGGAGGAGCTCGCCCGGCGCGCGCTGCAGCTCTCCCCCAACCACACCATCCTGGTGGAGGAGTCGATCCTCGGCTGGAAGGAGTACGAGCTCGAGGTGATGCGCGACCGGAACGACAACGTCGTCATCATCTGCTCCATCGAGAACCTCGACCCGATGGGCGTGCACACCGGCGACTCCATCACCGTCGCCCCCATCCAGACGCTGACCGACAAGGAGTACCAGCGGCTCCGCGACGCCAGCATCCGCATCATCCGGGAGATCGGCGTCGAGACCGGCGGCTCCAACATCCAGTTCGGGGTCCACCCGGGCACGGGGCGGGTGGTGGTCATCGAGATGAACCCGCGCGTCTCGCGCTCCTCGGCGCTGGCCTCCAAGGCCACCGGCTTTCCCATCGCCAAGATCGCCGCCAAGCTCGCGGTGGGCTACACGCTGGACGAGCTCCGCAACGACATTACGCGCGAGACGCCGGCCTCCTTCGAGCCCACCATCGACTACGTGGTGACGAAGATCCCGCGCTTCGCCTTCGAGAAGTTCAAGGGCGCCGACGACACCCTCACCACGGCCATGAAGTCGGTGGGCGAGGTGATGGCCATCGGGCGCACCTTCAAGGAGAGCTTCCAGAAGGCGCTGCGCGGCCTCGAGATCGACGCGGCCGGCCTCGACTCGCCGCTCGGGAAGCGCCCGGGCGACACCTACCTCGAGGCCGAGCGCGACCGTATCCTGGCCGAGATGCGCGTGCCGCGGGCGCGCCGGATCTTCTGGGTGGGCGAGGGCTTCCGGGCAGGGTTCACCGTGGAGGAGGTCCACGCCGCCACCGCCATCGACCCCTGGTTCCTGCGCGAGCTGGCCGCCATCGTGCGCGAGGAGAAGGTGCTCGCCCGCGCCCTGCCGCACGATGCCGCTGCCTGGAAGCGCACCAAGGCGATGGGGTTCTCCGACCGGCGGCTGGCCATCCTCGCGGGCGGGAGCGAGCGGGCCGTGAGAGAGGCGCGCTGGGCGGCGGGGGTGCACCCGGTCATGAAGCGGGTGGATACCTGCGCGGCCGAGTTCGAGGCCTACACGCCCTACCTCTACTCGTCGTACGAGGAGGAGTGCGAGGCGGCGCCCACCGACCGCCGCAAGGTGATGATCCTGGGCGGCGGGCCGAACCGCATCGGGCAGGGGATCGAGTTCGACTACTGCTGCGTCCACGCGTCCTTCGCGCTGCGGGAGGCCGGGTTCGAGACCATCATGGTCAACTGCAACCCGGAGACGGTCTCCACCGACTACGACACCTCCGACCGGCTCTACTTCGAGCCGCTCACGCTGGAGGACGTGCTCGAGATCGTGCGCGTGGAGAAGCCGCTCGGGCTCATCGTGCAGTACGGCGGTCAGACGCCGCTCAAGCTCGCCGTGCCGCTTCACGAGCTCGGCGTGCCCATCCTGGGGACGAGCCCGGACGCGATCGACCGCGCGGAGGATCGCGACCGCTTCTCGCGGCTGGTGGACAGCCTCGGGCTGCGTCAGCCCGACAACGGCATGGCGCGCAGCCCGGAGGAGGCCTTCGCCATCGCGCGGCGCATCGGCTACCCCGTGATGGTGCGCCCCTCCTACGTCCTCGGCGGGCGCGCCATGGAGGTCGTCTACGACGATGCCGACCTCCGCACCTATCTCACCGAGGCGGTGCACGCCTCGAACGAGCGGCCGGTGCTCGTCGACCGGTTCCTGCGCGACGCGGCCGAGGTGGACGTGGACGTCGTCTCGGACGGCGTCGACGTGGTGGTGGGCGGCGTCATGGAGCACATCGAGGAGGCCGGCATCCACTCGGGCGACTCGGCCTGCGCGCTTCCGCCCTACAGCCTGTCGCCTGCGCTGGTGGACGAGATCGAGCGGCAAGCCATCGCCCTCGCGCGCGAGCTCGGCGTGGTGGGGCTCATGAACGTGCAGTTCGCCATCCAGAAGGGCGACGTCTACGTCCTCGAGGTGAACCCGCGCGCCAGCCGGACGGTGCCCTTCGTGGGCAAGGCCACGGGGCTACCGCTCGCGAAGGTGGCGGCGCTGGCGATGGTGGGGCGGACGCTGCGCGAGCAGGGGATCTCGGGCGCGCTCCGCCCTGCCCACGTCTCCGTGAAGGAGGCGGTCTTCCCCTTTGCGCGCTTCCGCGGGGTGGACAGCGTGCTCGGGCCGGAGATGCGGTCCACCGGCGAGGTGATGGGCATCGCCTCGGACTTCTACGGCGCCTTCTGGAAGGCCCAGGCCGCCGCGGGCAACCTCCTTCCCACCGCGAGCGGACTGCGGGCTTTCCTGTCCGTGAAGGACGAGGACAAGCCTGCCGCGGTCGAGCTGGCCCGGCGCCTCGTCGCGCTGGGCTTCGAGGTGATGGCGACGCGCGGGACGGCCGCCTACCTGGCGGCGGAAGGCCTCGAGACCACCCTCGTCCTCAAGGTGGCGGAGGGCCGGCCGTCGGTGGTCGATCGGATCAAGGACGGCGACCTCCACCTCGTCTTCAACACCACCGCGGGCAAGAAGGAGATCGCCGACAGCTACTCCATCCGGCGCGAGACCTTGATGAAGGGGCTGCCTTACTTCACCACCATCACCGCCGCGCGCGCGGCCCTGGGGGCGATCGAGGCGGCGCGCGCCGGTCAGCCGGAGGTGCGCTCGCTTCAGGAGTACCACCTCCCAGGTTGACATCGTACCCTTCCCTCCAGCACCATCCGTTCGAGCGCGGCCGTCCCGCAACCCGGGGTCGGCCGCCGCTTTTTTCGCCCCTCCTGCGAGGGACGCGAGGCCCCATGCCCGATGTCCGCATGCCGATGACGCAGGCCGGCCTCACGCACCTGAGGGAGGAACTGAAGCGGCTCAAGGGCCACGAGCGCCCCAAGATCGTGAAGGAGATCGCGGAGGCGCGCTCCCACGGTGACCTCTCGGAGAACGCCGAGTACCACGCCGCAAAGGACAAGCAGTCCCACCTCGAGGGGCGCATCCTGCAGGTGGAGGACTGGATCGGCCGGGCCGAGGTCATCGACATCTCCAAGCTCAAGGGCGACCGGGTCGTGTTCGGCGCCACGGTGACGGTGGCGGACGGTGACGGCGAGGAGATGCGGTACCAGGTGGTGGGCGAGCTCGAGGCCGACCTCAAGAAGGGCAAGATCAGCGTGACCTCGCCCATCGCCCGCGCCCTCATCGGCAAGACCGAGGGCGACGTCGTGAAGGTGCACACGCCGGGAGGCGAGCGCGAGTACGAGGTCACCGCGGTCGAGTTCGTCGAGGAGCCGCTCGCGGCCGGGGAGTAGTGCGTGGGCGAGGAGGGGGGAAGACCACCTCCGGTCGGCCGGGGGGCCGACCGGCACGAGGAAGCTGCGCGGCAGCTCGCCGGGCTCCTGGCGCCGCTCCGCTTCGCTGCCCGGGACGGCTTCGCGGCGCTCCCTCGCGTCGCCGGGCTGGAGGAGGCGCTGCGCGGCGCCGTCGCGCGCGCGAAGGCGGCGGGAGCGCCGGAGAGCCGCGCTCTCACCGGGCTGGAACGCCTCGCCACCGGCTTCGACGCGTTGTCCCTGGGTGAGAAGAAGCGCGCGCTGGCCGCCATTGCGGGCCATCTCGCCTCGCTCATCCCCGTGCCCCCCGAGCTGCGCGACCTCGCGGCGAGGGGACGGCTGGAGGCGGGTGGGGATGCGAGCGAGACCCCGAACCCGAACCCGACCTCGACCGGGAACCCGACCTCGACCGCGAACCCGACCGAGACCTCGACCGAGACCTTGATCGCGACCCGGACCCCGACCGCGAAGCCGACCTCGACCGCGAAGCCGACCGCGACCCCGACCCCGACCGCCACCTCGACCCCAACCTCGACCCCGACCCCGACCCCGATCTCGACCTCGACCCCAGTCGACCGCGCGGGGGAAACCGCGCTCCCGACCCTCCCCGAGCCGCGCGATGCCTCGGAGCGCGCGGCCCGCCGGAAGCGGCTGCGCTCGCTCCTCTCCGACCTCCCGCGCGCCCACCCCGCGCCGCGCGCGCTCCTGGAGGAGCGCGGCCACGCCACCGTCGAGGCTGCGCTCTCCTTCTGGCCCAAGGCCTACCAGGACCGCACCGCCGTTCGCCGGGTCGCCGACCTGCGCACGGGCGAGCCGGGGCTCGCCATGGGTGAGGTGCGGACCGTTCAGCCGGCGCGCATGCGCAACGGCAAGCCGCTTCTCAAGGTGGGGCTCGTCGACGCGAGCGGCCGGCTCGACCTCGTCTTCTTCAACCCGCCCCCCTGGAGGCTGAAGAACCTTGCCGTGGGCGACGCGCTCCTCGCCTCCGGCAAGGTCACCGAAGGCTTCGGCGGGCGCCGTCAGATGAGCCAGCCCGAGGTGGAGAAGGTCGGGCCGGCCGACTCTGCAAGCTTCGGTCGTATCGTGCCCATCTACGCTGGCCCCGCCGACTACCAGCATCCGGCCCTGCGCCGCCTCATGAAGCGGCTGTGCGACGAGCTCGTCCCGTACGCGGTGGACGAGCTCCCGGCGGCGGTGCGCGAGCGGCGGCAGCTCCTGCCTGCCGCGCAAGCGCTTCGGGAAGCCCATTTCCCTCCTCCCGGCACCGATCCCGCCCATGCCGCCGAGCGCGCCACGCCCGCCTTCCGGCGGCTCGTCTTCGAGGAGCTCTTCTTCCTGCAGCTCGCGATGGCGCTCCGGCGCCGGGGGGTGCGGCGAGAGCCCGGGATCGCCTTCCGCGCCGGGCCGGAGGAGGTGGCCGAGGCGGTGCGCCCGCTCCCGTTCACGCTGACCTCCGCGCAAACCCGCGCGCTGGGCGAGATTGCCCGCGACATGTCGCGGGCCGAGCCCATGAACCGGCTCCTGCAAGGCGACGTGGGGAGCGGGAAGACCGCGGTTGCCTTCGCCGCGATGATGCTGGCGGTGCGCTCCGGATGGCAGGCGGTGCTCATGGCGCCGACGGAGATCCTGGCGGAGCAGCACGCTCGCACGCTGGGCGGCTGGCTCACGGGCAGCGGCACCGAGATCGCCCTCGTGACCGCCGGTACGCGTGGCAAGGAGGGGCGCGGCGCGCGGGAGGCCCTCGCCTCGGGCCGGGCGCGCATCGGCGTGGGCACCCACGCCCTGCTGGAGGGCGCGGTGGGCCTCGACAAGCTGGGCCTGGTGGTGGTGGACGAGCAGCATAGGTTCGGCGTCCTGCAGCGCGCCAGGCTCATCGCCAAGGGGCGCCGTCCGGACGTCCTCGTGATGACGGCGACGCCGATTCCGCGCACGCTCGCGCTCGCCTTCTACGGCGACCTCGACGAGTCCAAGATCGACGAGCTGCCGCCGGGCCGCACGCCGGTGGTGACGCGCGTCTTCGGGGACGCGCAGCGCACGAAGGCTTACGACCTGGCCCGCCGCGAGCTCGACGCCGGGCGCCAGGCCTACGTCGTCTACCCCCTGGTGAGCGAGTCGGAGAAGACCGACCTCGCAGACGCGACCAGCGGCCGCGACAGCCTGGCGGGCATCTTCGCGCCGCACGCGGTGGGGCTCCTCCACGGGCAGATGAAGCCGGGCGA
This sequence comes from Myxococcales bacterium, assembly GCA_038320275.1. Lineage (GTDB taxonomy): Bacteria > Myxococcota > Myxococcia > Myxococcales > Anaeromyxobacteraceae > Anaeromyxobacter_A. The sequence goes on from JBBQEB010000014.1 coordinate 23,537, forward strand.
GAAGGAGGAGGTGATGGGGCGCTTCCGCCGCGGCGAGCTCGCGATGCTGGTCGCGACCACCGTCATCGAGGTGGGCGTGGACGTGGCGAACGCGAGCGTCATGATCGTCGAGCACGCCGAGCGCTTCGGCCTCTCGCAGCTCCACCAGCTTCGCGGGCGCGTTGGACGGGGTGCCGCCAGGAGCTTCTGCCTGCTGGTGGCCCACTTCGAGCGCGCCGGCGACGGGGGTCGCGATCGTCTCAGGGCCATGGTGAGGACGCAGGACGGGTTCGAGATCGCGCGCGCCGACCTGAAGCTGCGCGGCCCGGGCGAGCTCCTGGGTACGCGCCAGTCGGGGCAGAAGCTCTTCGACATCGCCGACCTCTACCGCGACGAGGCCATCCTGGAGGAGGCGCGGGAGGAGGCGTTCGCCATCGTGGAGGCCGATCCGGAGCTCGCGCTGCCCGAGCACCGCGCTGCCGCCGAGGCGCTGGCCGAGCGCTGGGCCGCGCGCATCTCGCTCGCGCGCGTGGGGTGAGCGAGATGCCGCAGGGCTCACCTCGCGCGGACGCGTTCGGCGGCGCTTGCCAACCCGCCGCCCTTTCGGCAAGTTGAGCCCCGCTCCATGAAGACCTTCAGCGATCCAGAGGCGTTCGCCCGCGTCAAGCGCCTGCCGCCCTACGTGTTCACCATCACCGACCGCCTGCGCGATGCCGCCGTGGCGCGAGGGGTGGACGTCATCGACCTCTCCATGGGGAACCCCGACGGCAGCCCGCCGCCCGAGGCCGTCGAGGCCCTGCGCGCCGCAGCGGGCGTGCCGGGAAGCCATCGCTACCTCAACCCACGCGGGCTCCCGGAGCTGCGCGCGGCGGCGGCCGGTCGATACCGGCGCGTGTTCGGGGTCGAGCTCGACCCCGAGCGCGAGGTGATCATCACCATCGGGTCGAAGGAGGGCATCGGTCACGCCATGGTGGCGCTGGTGGGAGAGGGCGATGCGGTGCTGGCGCCCTCGCCCACCTACCCCATCCACGCGTTCGGAGCGGTCCTGTCGGGCGGCAGCACCATCCCCGTGCCGGTGGGGCCCGGGGTCGACTTCATGGAGGGGTTGCTCCAGGCGATGGAGAAGGCGGAGCAGCGGCCGCGAGGACTCGTGGTCAACTTTCCCGCGAACCCCAGCACCGCGGTCGCCACCCCCGAGCTCTTCGCACGCATCGTGAAGCTCGCCGAGGCCCGCGACCTCTTCATCATCTCCGACCTCGCCTACTGCGACATCGTCTTCGACGGCGGCCGCGCGCCGTCCATCCTCCAGATCCCCGGCGCGCGCGAGAGGGCGCTCGAGTTCATGTCGGTGTCGAAGAGCTACAACATGGCCGGCTGGCGGGTGGGCATCGCCGCGGGCAATCACGCGCTCGTGGCCGCGCTGGCGCGCGTGAAGAGCTACCTCGACTACGGCCTCTTCGGGCCGGTGCAGACCGCCGCCGCGGCGGTGCTGACCGGGTGTGACGCCTTCGCGCAGGGCGTATGCGCCCGTTACCAGGCCCGGCGCGATGCCCTGGTGCGCCTCTTCGGGGCGGCCGGGTGGGAGGTGCCGGTCCCGCCCGCCACCATGTTCGCCTGGGCGCTCGTGCCCGAGCCTTTCCGGGCGCTGGGCTCGCTCGAGTTCGCGCGCAGGCTCATCGAGGAGACGGGCGTCGCGGTGGCCCCCGGGATCGGCTTCGGGCCGGCAGGCGAGGGGTACGTGCGGCTCGCCCTGGTGCACGACGAGGCGAGGCTCGCCCTGGCGGCGGACCGTATCGCGGCCTTCCTCTCGCGCCCCGCCGCCGCGCGCCCGACGCCGGACGCGCCGATCCTCCTGGAGCACACGTGAGCGGCGCGCCTCCCCTCCACGCGCAGTTTCGCTGCAGCGACGGCTGCGACTTCCGGGCTCCGCTCACCGAGGTGGTCTACCGCTGCGCCCGCTGCGGGGGGCTCCTCGAGGTCGAGCACGACATGGCGGCGCTCGCCGCGCGCTCGCCCGAGTCGTGGAAGGCGCTCTTCGACGCCCGCTTCCGGGTGGGCCCGTGGCCCCTCGGCTCGGGGGTGTGGGGCAAGAAGGAATGGGTCTACCCGGAGCTGCCCGACGAGCGGATCGTCTCCATGTACGAGGGGGGCAGCCCGCTCCTCAAGCTCGACCGCTACGCGCGCGAACTGGGCCTGGAGGACGTCTGGCTGAAGGAGTGCGGGGTCACGCACACGGGGTCCTTCAAGGACCTCGGGATGACGGTGCTCGTCTCGGCGGTGAACGAGATGCGGGCCCGCGGAACGCGCATCGACGCGGTGGTCTGCGCCTCCACCGGGGACACCTCGGCGGCGCTGGCTGCCTACTGTGCCGCCGCCTCCATCCCGGCGGTGGTGCTCCTGCCGCGGGGAAAGATCTCGCTCGCGCAGCTCGCGCAGCCGGTGGCGAACGGCGCCCTCGTGCTCGAGCTGGAGACCGACTTCGACGGCTGCATGCGGCTCGTGGAGGAGGTCTCCCGCGCGCCCGGCATCTATCTCGCCAACTCGATGAACTCCCTGCGCATCGAGGGGCAGAAGACGCTTTCCATCGAGCTCGCGCAGGCCTTCGGCTGGACCGTGCCGGACTGGGTGATCATCCCGGGTGGCAACCTCGGGAACGCGAGCGCGGTGGGTCGCGGTTTCCTCATGATGCGCGACCTCGGCCTGGTGGACCGGCTGCCGAGGCTGGTGGTGGCGCAGGCCGAGCGCGCCAATCCACTTTACCGCGCGGTCTCGGCCGCCGAGGCGAGCGGGCAGGGCGCGCGCCTCTCGGAGGTGGTGGTGCAGCCCGTGGAGGCGCGGACGACGCTCGCCTCGGCCATCCAGATCGGTGCACCGGTGTCCGCCCGGCGCGCGCTGCGGGCGCTGGAGGCGCTGGAGGGCCTCGTGGAGCAGGCCACCGAGGCGGAGCTTTCGGAGGCCGCCGCGCGGGCGGACCGCGCCGGCGCCTACGCCTGCCCGCACACCGGCGTCGCGCTGGCAGCGCTCGAAAAGCTCGCCTCGCGAGGCACCATCCGCAAAGGTCAGCGGGTGGTCGTGATCTCCACCGCGCACGGCCTCAAGTTCTCCGACTTCAAGGTCGGCTATCACGCTGGCGCCATCAGCGGGGTGGAAGGCCGATTCGTGAACCCCGCGGTGCGGGTGGGCCCGAGCGTGGGCGCCGTGCGCGACGCCATCGCGAAGCGCTTCGGGCGGGCGGCGTGAAGTCGCAGGGCCGCCCCGAACGGCCGGCGCCGGGCGCCCGCGCGCTCCGCGCCGAGCACGACCGTCTGGCGGAGCGGCTCGCGTCCCGGCGCTCCATCGACCTCGTCCGAGGCGGCGCCTACAGCGGCTTCATCGGGCTCATCGGAGCCGGGCTCGCCGCCAAGCTCGCCTTCGACCGCTGGTGGTCGCAGAGCGCGCGCCGCTTCACCGGCCCGCCGGTGTGGTTCTTGCTCGCGCTGGCGGCCGCTGCGGTGCTGCTGACGCTGGCAGTCGTGCTCCTCGTGCGCGCGCGGCGGCTCATGCGCGGGGAGGACGCCGACTTCGCGCGCCTGCGCGCGCTGCGCCGGGAACTGGGTCTCGACGCGTGAGAGGGCCCCTCCCGTGAGCCCGCGAACGGGCCGTGCGCGCGGCCGGTTCATCGTGCTGGAGGGGCTCGACGGGGCGGGCACCACCACCCAGTCGCATCGGCTGGCGGGACTGCTCCGGCAGGCGGGCCGTGAGGTCCACGTGACGGCCGAACCCTCCAGCGGCCCGGTGGGCGCGCTCGTCCGGCAGGTCCTGACCCGGCGGGTGGGCGGGCCTCCCGGTGCGGAGGGCTTCGACGCGGGCGCGCTGGCGCTGCTCTTCGCGGCCGACCGGCTCGACCACGTCGCGGCCGAGGTGGAGCCGAAGCTCGCGACGGGCTCGGACGTCGTCTCCGACCGCTACGTGCTCTCCTCCCTCGCGTACCAGGCGGTCACCTGTGGAGACGTGGGGTGGGTGGAGGCGCTGAACGGCCGCGCGCTGGCGCCCGACGTGACGCTCTTCCTCGAGGTGGACGCGCGGACGGCGCTGGGCCGGCGCTTCGCGGCAACTTCCGAGCGCGAGATCTTCGAGGTGCCGGAGCTGCAGCGCAAGGTGGCGCGCGCCTACCTCGCGGGGATCGAGCGGCTTCGGGCCGCGGGCCAGCGCGTGCAGATCGTGGACGGGGCGGCAAGCATCGAGGCGGTCGGCGAGGCGCTCCTCCAGGCGCTCGAGGTGATCGGTCCGGCCTGATCGCCCCGGTGCGGGCGCTCCCCCGCCGCGCTATGCGACGGCCATGCGGACGCCCACCGCCGCCATCGTCATCATCGGGAGCGAGGTGCTCTCGGCCAAGGTCGAGGATGAGAACGGTCCCTACGCCGCGCGCCGGCTGCGCGCGGAGGGCGTCGAGCTGACCGCCATCGCCACCATCCCCGACAGCCTCGCCATGGTGGAGGAAACGGTGGCGCGGGAGCGGGCGCGGGTGGACTGGGTGTTCACCTCCGGTGGGATCGGCCCCACCCACGACGACCTCACGCTGGCAGGGGTGGCGCGCGCCCTGGGCCGGCCCTTGGTGCGCCACCCGCGGCTGGTGGAGAACATCGAGCGCTGGCACGCGCGGCGCGGCGTCGCTCCCCTCGAGGCGGCCCTGCGCATGGCGGATGTGCCGGAGGGCACCGTCCTCTCGGGGGATCTCGCGCACCCGGTGCTGGTGGTGGAGAACGTCGTCGTCCTTCCGGGCGTCCCCAGCTTCTTCCGGGCTCAGCTCGACCGCTTCGTGACGACCCTGACCGCTCCGCCGTTCCGGCTGGCGTGCCTCTTCCTTTCGCTGCCGGAGGATGTCTTCGCCGAGGCGCTCGACCGCATCGCGCGCGAGCACGCCGACGTAGGGGTCGGGAGCTATCCGCGCTTCGATGACACCGACCACCTGGTGAAGATCACCTTCGAGGCCAAGGACGCTCGCCGGGTGGAGGCGGCGCTGGCCTCATTTCTGGAGGCGCTCCCCGCGGGCTCGGTGGTGCGCCGGGAGGGGCCCTGATCCAGCGCCCGAGACGAGCTACAGCTCGAAGCGATCGATGTCGCCGCGCTTCTGGAGGATCTCCAGCGCGCCCTGCGTGATCTTCTCCTTGTCCTCGCCCTGCAGCTTCACGACGAACGGCGCAATGGAGCGCTCGCCCTTGCGGGACGGCGGAGGCGGCAGCACGGCCACCGCCCAGCTGTCTCCCAGGTCCTTGTCCACGGTGACCTGGCACTCGATGTCACCGATGTACGCCTTCGTCATGGGGGCGGCCGTCCTTCCGTCTTGGATGTGAAGGTCGCGCAATGTAGCGTAAGAACCGCAAGATGCGAAAGCGTGCCCTGCTGCTGCTCCTCCTCGCCGCGGCCTGCTCGTCGCCGCGGCCCCGCCCGCCGCGGGGCGAGCCGGTGCTCACCGTGGAGGGCAAGGTGGAGCATGGGCCTTTCCGGTTCGGCGCCGGCGACCTCGCCGCCCTGCCTCGGCTCGCGTTCCCCGCCGCGGCGCCCGGAGTCCCCGGGGAGGCGCGCTTCGAGGGCGTCGCGCTCGCGAAGCTCCTGACCGAGTCCATGGAGCCGAAGAAGGACGCGGACCTCGCAGTGGTGCACGGTATCAGGGGCCTCGCCGTTCCGGTGCCCCTCTCGGCGGTACGCCAGCTGCGGCCAGTGCTGGCCGACACGGCGAACGGCGGCGCGCTGGCGAGCTGGAAAGCCTCGGCGGCGCCCCTCGTCCTCGCGTGGCCCAACGTGCAGCAGCCTGGCATCGACACCGATCCCCGGATGCGCTCCTGGTGGGTGGAAGGCATCACCCGTATCGAGCTGGCGAACTGGAACGGCACGTACGGGAAGGCCCTTCGCGTGCCGCCAGGCTCCAGCGACGAAGCGCGTCTGGGCGCCGACCCCCTCGCCGCGCTCTGCATCTCGTGCCACCGGGTGCGCGGGGCGGGGGGCACGCGCGGGCCGGCGCTCGAGGCGCGGCGCCTCCCGGTAGGTGACGAGGCGTTCGCGGCCGCCATGCGCGACCACCTGCGCCAGCAGACCGGCAACGCGGCAGCGCCGGAGACGAGCGCTGCCACGGCCCGCCAGATCGCGGCGTTCCTGCGCGCCGCCAGCGTGGCCGGGACGCCGAGGGTCGAGGACGAGCCGCCGCCCCCGGATACGCGCATGGAGCTGCCCCCGGATCGAAGGAGGCGTTAGGAGGGAAGCAGGAGGGGCCCGCGCCCGGTCAGATCGCCCAGATGTAACCGATGCGGACCCCCACCACCCCGGCGATCCGCTTCGCCACCTCGCGCCCGTCCCTTCCGCCCACCCAGCGCGGCACCACCACGTGGAACTCTCCCCTCGCGAGCTCCGCCGCGCTCGCGAAGAGTTGCCACCGGCTCGCGAGACCCTGGAGGGTCCAGGTGCCCTGCGCCGCGACGACGTCGAGGTAGATGGTCCGCGGCGAGGTGCACGACAGGCACGGGCGATGGTCAGTCACCTTCCCGCGAATGAGGTCCGGCGCCTCCCAGCCAGCGAGGTCCGCGCGGACGCCGCCATAGCCCGCCAGCGGGAGCGCTTCCGCCATGAGTCGAATGGCACCCTCCCGGTCACAGCGGGCGCCGGTGCCTGTCCCCGAGGTGGCCTCCGCCGAGCTCTGGCCTTCGTTCACTCTCCCAAGGTGTCCTCGGACAGCCCGATCTGCACCCCCCGCCATGACGCGGCGGTGACACGGGCGCACCATCCTCCTCGCGACGCCGCCGGCCCACGGAGAGCCCAGCACAATGTCCTCGACTTCGGACCGCGCCGACCTCGATCGGCCTCAGCTTCTCAAGTCCATCCCGTTCTTCGCCGTGCACGCGGTGGGGCTCTGGACCGTCCTCTTCACCCGATTTTCGTGGGGGCTCCTGGCGCTTGCCCTGGCCGGGTATTTCGTCCGCATGTTTGGCATCACCGCCGGCTACCACCGCTACTTCTCGCACCGGACCTACAAGACGAGCCGCGCCTTCCAGTTCGTCCTGGCGGTGCTCGGCGCGAGCACGACGCAGAAGGGGCCGCTCTGGTGGGCGGCCCACCACCGCGATCACCACAAGTACTCGGACGAGCCCGAGGATGTGCACTCTCCCGTCCAGCGCGGCTTCTGGTGGAGCCACATCGGCTGGATCCTCTCGAAGCGCCACGACGCCACCAATTTCGACCGCGTGAAGGACCTGGCCCGCTATCCAGAGCTCCGCTGGCTCGACCGGTATCACGTGGTGCCATCGCTGGCGTACATCGCGCTCCTCGGCGCGTTCGGCGGCCTCTCCGCTGTACTGTGGGGCTACTTCGTCTCCACGACCCTGCTCTGGCACGGCACCTTCCTCGTGAACTCGCTGGCGCACGTGTTCGGGAAGCGCCGCTACGACACCTCGGACGATTCGCGCAACAATCCCATCATCGCGTTTCTCACCATGGGTGAGGGCTGGCACAACAACCATCACCACTACCAGTCCGCCACGAACCAGGGCTGGTTCTGGTGGGAGATCGACGTCACCTGGTACGCCTTGCGAGCGCTCGCGGCGCTGGGCGTGGTGTGGGACCTGCGCACGCCACCCGCAGCCGTCCGCGACGCGGTGGCTCCGCCTCGCGTCATGGACGCCCCTGGAGCCAGCGCCTCGTCGTAGACCCTGCTACTCGCGGCCTCGCGGCCGGAGTCGGTTCCAGGCCAGCACCACCTCTACAGATATACGCTCCGCCTCGCGGCGACGTCCTCGTCGAGCATGCGCTGGAGCGTTGCGCGGGTGGTCTCGGTGATGGCGAGGGCGCGCGCCGGGTCGTCCACCGTCCCTGGCTGCTCCGACCCGAGGTCGATGGGCGGCCCGAAGCGCAGCGACCAGCGGGAGGGGAGGGGCACCAGACCGAGCCCTCCGAGGGGCAGCGACGGGGCTGCGGCCGGGAGCGGCACGCCGAGCTGAGCAGAGAGCCAACCTGGCCGGGACGGGGGCGCGGCGGCCTCCTCACTTCCCACGATGGCGCAGGGCACGATGGGCGCGCCCGCGCGGAGCGCAATCTTGGCGAAGCCACCACGTCCGAACTGCAGGATGCGATAGCGGTCGGTCCAGGCCTTGGTGGTGGCCTGGGAGCCCTCCGGGAAGATGCCCAGCGCGACTCCCGCCCCGAGGAGCTCGAGGGCATGGGTGGGCGTGGACGCGACCGCTCCCAGGCGCGAGGCGAGCGCCCCGACGATGGGCATGGCCAGGGCCTTCTCGTCGAGCAGGGGCCGGAGGACCCGGCGGCGAGGGTGAGCTCGGGCCAGCGCCTGAGCGAGGAGGAGCGCGTCCCAGGGTCCGACTCCGCCGTGGTTGGCGATCACGAGCACCGGCCCATCGTCCGGGACGTTCTCGATCCCGCGCACCTCGACGCGCCAGAACGTCTCGTACAGGAAGTCGAGGAGCGGGCGGAGCCGCTCTGCAAGCTCGGGGTCCTGGCCATGAGCGTCGGCCGAGTTGGACCGCGCGAAGAGCTGTCCCAGGGAGAGGAGCGACGAGAGCCGCTCGCGCAGGGCCGGCGCGAGGCGAACCATCACCTCGGCGAGCTCGGCGGCCGGATCCGACGGAAGCTCGCGGCGGGCCGCGGAGGCCAGCTCTCCGACGCGCGCGGCCGCATCGGCCGCCATCCGCCCGGCCTGCTGCAGCCCAGCCTCTACCCGCGCCTCGGCGTGCCCGAGCCGCTCCAGCAGCGAGCTGACCACGTCTTCCCGAGCCTCAGGCCGGTCCGGCTCCACGGCGCCCGAGGCCGGTCCCTCCGCCACGGCAGGCTTCGGCTCCCGATCGAGCGTCGCGGGTGGTTCGGCAACAGACGCCTCTGCCGTGGTCACCGGCTCGACGCGGCCCTGCAGTTCCTCGTCCAGCATGCGCGCCGGGAGCTCCGACTCAGCCCTGGGCGCGGCCTTGCGGCGCTTCCGAGACGCCTGCGGCGCGAGCTCCGCCGCGTCCGAGCCGGCGGCCACGGTGGCGGTGCGCTCCGCGTCGCCGGAGCTTCCGAGCGCCTGGAGCGGCGGCTCCGCCCGGTCCGGCTCGGCTGCGGCGGCGGGCGGCGGGCGGACCTCATCCGCGCTGGCCTCCAGAACGGGACCCGCCTCCGCCTCGTCCGGATTGGCGGCGACGGCGGGGGCCGGCTCCGGCACTTTCGGGGCGGTCACGAGGGTGAGGGCCGGCTCGGTCGGGACCCTCTCCGCGATGTCCTCCTCCGAGGCGCGCGGAACTTCCAGGCGAGGCTCTTGTGCGCTCACGAGCTCCAGCTCGGCTCCGCCACCCGCAAGCTCCGCATCGACCACAGCCTCCAGCCTGTCATCGGCGGTCGAGCGCTCAGCTTCGGCGCCCGGGAGCTCCGTCTCGGCGGCCATCCCCACGACCGGCAGCTCCGCCTCGAGCTCGTCCACGACATCTGGAACGACCTCGCCGTCATCGTCCTCCTCGCGGTCGTCCAGCTCGGACTCGGCGCCCGAAACCTCCTCCTCCTCGTCGTCATCCAGCTCGGACTCGGCGCCCGAGAGCTCCTCGTCGTCCCCGGCCGTGGAGGCCCCGGCGGACTTCCTGCGCGAGCTCTCCTCGGGCTCCCCCGCCAAGAGGGGAAGCTCGCGCTCGTCGCTCCGCGGCTGGGACACCGGGGTGACCGCCGCGGCCGGCCGGCGCTGGCGCGTGGAGGGCCGTTCGGCAGGCGCCTTGCGACCCTCGTCGCGGCCGGCTCGGCTGCTCGCGCTCGACGGCTTTCGATCCGCTGGAAGAGGGCTCCCCTTCCGCGCGCGTTGGCTCTCCACCTCGTGGGCGCTCGGCTTCGCGGCGCGAGGAGTCTCCTTCGCCGCGCGAGGGCTCTTCTCCGGAGCGCGCGAGCTGGCCTTGGCGGCGCGCGGTCTCGCCTCCGGGACGCGCGGGCTGAGCTGGGCAGCGCGAGCGCCCGCCTTCGGTTCGTGGGCGCTTGGGCGCGGCTTCTTCGCGTGCGCTGCGGGGCGTGCGCGGGACGTCTTCTTGGCCGGGGGGCGAGGGGGCATGGCGGGCCTATAGCGATGCCGGAGCAATGCGTCAAACCATGGTAGACGTGGCGCGTGGGGCGTATCCAGGTCCTCCCTCCCGGGCTCGTGAACCAGATCGCCGCGGGCGAGGTGGTCGAGCGGCCTGCGTCGGTGGTGAAGGAGCTCGTCGAGAACGCGCTGGACGCCGGCGCGACCCACGTCCTCGTCGAGGTCGAGGAGGGCGGCCTCACGCTCGTCCGCGTGACCGACGACGGCTCCGGCATGAGCCCTGATGACGCGGTGGCCGCGCTCGAGCGCCACGCCACCTCCAAGCTGACGGACGTGGAGGGACTCCACGCCATCCGGACGCTCGGCTTCCGCGGCGAGGCCATCCCTGCCATCGCGTCGGTGGCGCGGCTGCGCCTCGACAGCTGGGACGGCGCGGAGGGAACCCCTGGCGTGCGGCTGCTGATCGAGGGCGGCAGGCTCGCCGAGCGAGGCGCCATCGCCCGCCCTCGCGGCACCACGGTGGAGGTTCGCGACCTCTTCTTCAACACGCCTGCCCGCCGCAAGTTCATGCGGGCTGCCTCCTCCGAAGCGGGCCACGTCAGCGAGGCGGTGATCCGGCTGGCCCTGCCACAGCCTGCGGTGGGCTTCACGCTTCGCTCCGCCGGGCGCCTCGCGTTCGTCTCCCCGCCGGACGCGCCGGCGCGCGACCGGATGGCGCTCGCCATCGGCAGCGAGGCAGCTGGCCACCTGATCGCCATCTCCGGGGGGCGCGGCGAGGTCACCGTGCGGGGGCTCCTCACCGCCCCTGCGCACTCGGCGGCCACCGGCCGGGGGCTCTACCTGCATGTCAACGGTCGATACGTGCGCGACCGGGCTGCCGCGCACGCCGTGCTGCGCGCCTACGCCGGGACGCTGCCCCCCGGCCGCTTTCCGGCAGGCGCCCTCTTCGTGGAGCTGCCACTGTCCAGGGTGGACGTGAACGTCCATCCCCAGAAGCTGGAGGTTCGCTTCGCGGATCCGCGGGGGGTGCAGGACGCCATCTTCCACGCCGTCTCGGACGCGCTGCGGGCGACTCCGTGGCTGCATCACGACGCGCGTGCGGAGCGCCCGGACGACGGCTGCGCGCCGCGCTCACCGCTCGCCGGCGAGGAAGGGGCGATGGCGCTGGCGGAAGCACGCGCGCTTCACCCGCAGGAGGCGCGGCACCCCGGGGACGGCCCCGCGCTTCCGCTCGAGCTCGCGGCCCGGAACCTCGCCCCTCCCCAGGCGCCTGCCAGCCCCGCGCGCGGGTATTTCGGCGCCCTTCGGTACATCGGCCAGCACGCCCGCACGTACCTCCTGTGCGAGGCGCCCGGGGGGACGCTGGTCGTCATCGACCAGCACGCCAGCCACGAGCGCGTCCTCTTCGAGGGGCTCCGGCAGGCGTGGCGGGAGCACGCTCTTCCCGTCCAGCCGCTCCTCGTCCCCCTCGTGGTGACCCTTCCGCCGGCGCCGGCCCGCGCGCTGGAGAGCGCGCTCGGGGAGCTGCGCGCGGCGGGGCTCGACCTCGAGCCCTTCGGCGGCGATGCCTTCGCGGTCAAGGGGGCGCCCGCGGCGCTGGGGGGCATCGATCTCGCCGCCCTCCTGAAGGACCTGGCGCAGGAGGTGGAGCTGCTCGAACGCGGCGGCGCGATGGAGGCCGCGGTCGAGCACCTTCTCGCGACCATGGCCTGTCACGCGGCGGTGCGCGCTCACCAGGACCTGGGCCCGGAGGAGGCGAGGGCGCTCCTCGACAGGCTCGACGGCGTCCCTTCCCGGGGCCGATGTCCCCACGGCAGGCCGGTCGTGTTCGAGCTGCCGCTGATCGACATCGAGCGGAGCGTCGGGCGGCGCTGATCGGATGTCCACGATGTCCCGGACCGGGCCGGGCCGGGCGAGACGCGACGCGACGCGATGCAGTTCGCCCGCGCCAGCCTCGGCGGGACTTCCTGAACCCTGCGGGGGGCAACGGTCGACTGGTGGGCCCCGGCCGTGAACCGGCGGCTCGCGCGAGATGCCGACCGAGGGGAGGGCCAACCAGTACAGGAGCGCGGGGCTCGAGCGGTGCGGGGAGTCCGCCCGAAACCACCGCGCTCCGAGTCAAATCACGAGCAGTCTGCGTGCCATACTGAACAGAAAGGCGAAAACACCCTGTTTGCGTGGCCTTGCCGAGCGCGATGCCCCTTGCACGTTTCGCTGCGGCATTTCACGACTGAACGAAGCCATTTCAAAAATGGAAGGAGAGGAGCTGAAAAAAGAATCACCCGTGGGACGATAAATTCTTCCATCTGGGTGGTGCGGCGCTGTGTCGCGCGAGTCTCCGTGCAAGAGAGAGTAGGTGCTCTTCCGGCTTCTTCAGTCTTGGCATTGATGGTGCAACTAGTATCCTCGTGCAGGGAACGATCACAGGCCGCGACGTCCTTCGCCACTCGCTGACGATCCTCAGACTGTGGGGCCCGTCGTGCTACGTGCGCTGCCTTCACGCCGTGGTGACCCGGCGGCCCTGTACCTTCCTGGAAGTGATCTCGGCCCGGCCGTAGCGCCTGGAACGGCGCGCTCGTTCCACGCGCGGCCTCTTCAGCGATGGACGCCGGAGAAGCCCGCGTGCCAGAGTCGCCAGCCGTGAAAGCGCGCGATCCACGTCTGCGCCCCTACCGCGCGGCGCTGTGGGCGGTCTACTTCGTCATCGTGGTGGGCGGGGTGGGTCTCGTCACAATCAGCGTCGCCCGTAACCTCCGGGTCACCAACAGGCCAGTCCGCGCTGACCCGTGTTTTCTTCCCACCAAGGCAGCCCTGCGCCTGTGCCTCGGCGACCTCGAGGGTTTGTACCGGGAGGGGAACGAGCGCGCCTGGGCGCTGGGCACGGGGATGGAAACGGCCGATCCCCTGGGAAGCTGGCAGACCTGGGCGCGCGCATGGGAGGCCCGGGTGGAGGATCTCGGCGAGCGCTGCCGGCTCGATGGCCCGGCCACGGGACCGGAGGCGGTCGCCCGGTCGGAGCTCGCTGCCGGCCGCGACGCGCTCCTCGCGCTCCACCGGGCCTACGCGACCCAGGTGGCCCGGTTCGCCCAGGAGCACGGCGACCTTGCGCGAGGGGCAGCCGAGGCGCTCGCGCACGCCCGCGAGGCGGTGGGCCGGGCGCAGTAGCACCGGAGTTTTCGGCGCCTCTCGAGGGGCCAAGTTCCCGTCAGTCGGCGCAGCGCTGGCTCGCCGGATCGTACTGGAACACCCAGCGGTAGACCTGCACCTCGAATCCTAGCTCCGCGCTCCGATTCGGGAGGGCAGCGTTGGGGCTTCCCAGCGGCATGAAGCCGTTGGAGACCACCAGCTCCACCACGTGGACGGGGGCGGCGGGGTCGTAGGCCGGCGGGGCGAAGACGAAGGGCTGCACCGGCCGGCGCGTGGCCGGCGCCGTCACCGGAGGAGGGCTGTCGAGGGCCTGCGCCCCCGTGGAGGATGGTGCGAGGGGGTCGTAGTCGACGAACCAGCGCGCATCGACGGCCTCGGTGGTGTTCGGGTCGTCCACCTCGGCGCGCAGCTCGAAGCGTGGGCCCGGAAGAGGGCACGCGACCGAGACGCGGACCACACTGTCGATCGGCGTGAGCGAGGAGGGGTCCACCACGATGCGCGGCGGCGTCACGGTGCCCCCGTCCACCCGCCCCAGCTCGGGCAAGGGCTGCGGGAGAGGGCAGCCCCCGAGCCCGGCCGCCGCGAGGGAGCCCGCCAGCGCCGCCAGGGTGAGCCGCGCCAGGCAGGAGGTACGCGCCCGGCCGCTCATGCCCGCTCCTCGCCGCTGCCGGCCTCGGGCGGAGGAAGTCCGCGCCGTTCCGCCTCCAGCTTCTCCAGGTGCCGGAACACGGTGCGGGGGTCCACGCCGAGGTCCTTCGCGGTCTTGGTGCGGTTGCC
>JBBQEB010000015.1:0-37407 GCA_038320275.1 Myxococcales bacterium
GGCCCGGTAGGCGACCCCGCCCAGCACGAGAGTGGGAGCGGCGGCTGCGAGACCGAGGGCGATCCCGGCCCAGCGCGAGATGGGCAGCCGCAGCGGGGCGATGAAGCCGAGGGCGGCTCCCGCCAGCGCCGCGCCGAGGTATACCGCCGGGGGGGGCACCCGGACCCGGGCTCCGCCGAATGTGTTGGAGGCGAGCGCGGAGGATGTCGCCGGTGTCATGCCTTTGCGCGTACCGGGCCGGGGCGGCGAATGCACGGGCTTCTGGAGCTCTTCGCTCGGGGAGCGGGGTCCGCCCGGAAGCTCCCGGAGCCCTGGGCGCGGCGCCGGCGGGGCGGGATGACCAGCTTGGTCGGGAATGGGAACGACCATGGACACCGCCGGGCGCCCGGACGACCGCCGCATCGTGACTCTGCTCACCGTACTGGTGGCGCTGCTCGGGGCGCTCGTCCTCGCCCTCGCGCTGGGTGGAGTGACCGCCTGGCGAGAGTACGCACGTATGCGGAGCGTCGTCTCCGGCTCCGGGGGAGGGGACGGGGCGGCGGGTGTTCTCGCCGACGTTTCCCGCAAGCAGAAGGCCGCAGCGGGCGAGCTCGCCTCCATGACGCGGGACTACACCCGTCAGATCGCCCAGCTCGAGCGACGCATCGAGGGCTTGCGGGCCCAGACCGGTGGACCCATCGACAGCGCCAATCGCGTGATCGAGCTGACCCAGCTCATGGCCGACGAGATGATGCTCCAGCTCAAGCTGATGGCTTCCCTGGACGGCGCCGTCGAGAAGCTCATCCGCCCGCTCCCCGTGCAGCGCGAGCTCCTCGCCCCGAAGGACAAGCGGGAGGGCGCACCCGAGGCGCGGTGACGAGCACCCGAACACCGTCCAACAGCCGGCGAGTGGATGCCCGTAGCGAAGCCGCGGAAGCGCGGGCTCCTCTCCCGCCCTGCAGCTCGCCGCGGGAGCCCGAGCAAAGGCGGCTCGCTCGCGCGGACCGACGCAGAGCGATTGATATATCAGGGCTTCGCCGCCTCGATCGTCCTCGGCCCCGCGCCAGTGGCTCCCCTGCGCTTCGTCGCGACGAGGGTGTCGGGCCGCAGCGCGCCGAAGGTGAAGAGGGTGAGGGCGAGCGAGGCGATGCGCGAGCCCACCCGCCGCACCTCACAACCTGCCTCCGAGAGCACCCGGGCGTACTGCGCGCCGTGGCGGATGTCGTCGAGGACGGCGCATCCGCCAGGGCGGAGCACGCGCGCGATCTCGCGCAGCGCGCCCGCGCGCTCACGGGCGTCGTACACGTTGTGGATCGCGGTGCAGGAGACCACCACGTCGAACGACGCGTCCTCGAACGGCAGCTTTCGCATGTCGGCGGTCCGGACCTCCACGCGGCCGGCGACGCCCTCCCGGCGCGCGTTCTCCAGGGTGGACTCGGGCCGGTTGCCGGAGAGGTCCTCCGCCTGCCAGATGTCGACGCCGGTGGCCCTCCCGGTGGTCAGCCTGCGCGCGGCGCCGACCAGCATGAGCCCCCTGCCGCATCCCACGTCGAGCACCTGCTCGGCGCCGGTCCAGGCGATGCGGTCGAGAAGGCGCTCGCGCCCGTGCAGCTTGCCGACCCGACTGTCCCACCACATCCAGAGGGCCATGCCACCACAAGTGAGGGCCGGCCAGAACACCATCGCGCCGAGCGGGAAGGCGATCCGCGCGCCCCCGAGCTCGCCTTCGAGCACGCCCGACCAGAGGCCGAGCGCCACGCTCGCCCACACGAGCGCGCAGGCCGCGGACGCCAGCGCCAGGTTCCGGACCACGCCTGGAGCATCGATCCCGTAGTCGGGCCGCGCCGCGCCGGAGGACATGCCGCGGATCTACTCGCGGCGCGGGTCGCGGGCCGCGGAAGCTCGAGGGCTCCAGCTCCGGCGAGCGGGCCGAGTGCCGGACGTGCTCCGCGCCTCGGGCCGATTACAGCCCCTCCATGGACCTGGAGCTCGCTGGAAAGGTGGCGCTCGTCACCGGGGGGAGTCGCGGCATCGGCCGCGCCATCGCGCTCGAGCTGGCGCGGGAGGGGGCGCGGGTGGCCATCGCGGCGCGGGGTGAGGAGTCGCTCGCCGCGACCTCCCGCGAGCTCGCAGCCGCCGGCCCCGGGCCGCACCTCGCCGTCCCGGCAGACCTGGGCACCGCCGAGGGCGTCGAGGCGCTCATCGCCGGTGCGGTAGAGCGACTGGGGGGGGTGGACGTTCTCGTGAACAACGTGGGCGGCTCCGGAGCGCGCACGGTGGCCACCGCCGACGAGGCGGACTTCCGGGCGGTGATGGATCGCAACCTGGGCCCGGCGCTGCGGGCGAGCCTGCGGGTCCTTCCCGATCTACGCCGCCGTGGGGGCGGCTCCATCATCATGATCACGTCGGTCTGGGGGCGGGAAGCGGGCGGCGGGCCGTCGTACAACGTCGCCAAGGCGGCGGAGATGAGCCTCGCGAAGGCGCTCGGACGGGAACTGGCGGCAGAGAACATCCGCGTGAACAGCATCGCGCCCGGATCGATCCTCTTTCCCGGTGGCGGCTGGGAGCGCCGGCGTGCCGCCGACCCTGAAGGCATCGACGACTTCGTCCGGCGCGAGCTCCCCGGCGGTCGCTTCGGGCGGCCCGAGGAGGTCGCGAGCGTGGTCGCCTTCCTCGCGTCGCCACGTGCGAGCTGGGTGAATGGCGCCTGCTGGGTGGTGGACGGAGGACAGAGCCGCGCCTTCTGAGGTGCGGGGGCGCGGGCAGGAGCTCGCCCGCCGCGATGTCGCGCGCGGGGGTGCGGAGCGGTTCGGTCCGCTCTCCATCGCGAGCGCTACCTGCGCCCCTGCAGGCCGGAAGGGCGTGCTTAGCTTCAGGCGTGGACTTGTGAGGTCCAGAACTCGAGGGGCGAAATGTCCAGCGGACGTGAGCAGGATCGAGGCGAAACGACGAATGTCCGCCGCAGCGCGGCCGGGTGGACCCTTTTGGGGGCAGCGACCCTGGTACTCGCGCTCGCGCCCCTGTCGGGCAGGATCGTGGCCGAGGACCCTTCGGCCGAGAACGAGGCCGACAGCTCCGGCTGTCCGGCGATGCAGAACATGAGCGCGGAGGCTTACGGCGCCTACGGCGAGGACATGCTCCCGCCGGGTCACCCGCCGGTGGACAGCATGCAGCTCCCGCCCGGGCACCCGCCCATCGCTCGCGGGCTGCCGCCGGGCCACCCGCCCGTCTCGACCACCCCGCGGCTTCCCGCCGGGCACCCGCCCGTCGATGGGTCCGAGCAGGGCGGGCAGTTCGCCCCCGGCTTCCTCATGACCTTGTAGCGCGCAAGCTACCGCGCGATCGGCTTGTACCGGATGCGGCGGGGCTTCGCGCCCTCCTCGCCGAGCCGCCGTCGCTTGTCGGCCTCGTACTCCTGGTAATTGCCGGTGAAGAACGACCATTGCGACTCGCCCTCGGCGGCGAGGATGTGCGTCGCGATGCGGTCGAGGAACCACCGGTCGTGGGAGATGACGAGCACGCTCCCGGCATACTCCAGCAGCGCGTCCTCCAGCGCCCGGAGCGTCTCGACGTCGAGGTCGTTGGAGGGCTCGTCCAGCAAGAGGACGTTCGCCCCCGCCATCAGCGTCTTCGCGAGATGGAGCCGGCCGCGCTCGCCGCCCGACAGCGTGCCCACCAGTTTCTGCTGGTCGGCCCCCTTGAAGTTGAAGCGGCCGATGAACGCGCGGCTCGGCACCTCGAGGCGCCCCACCTGGACGAGGTCGCGCCCGCCGGTGAGCTCGTCGAAGACGGTCTTGTCGCCCGCCAGCTTCTCCCGGCTCTGGTCGACGTAGGCGAGCTTCACTGACTTGCCGACGACGACCTCCCCCGCGTCGGGCGCCTCCGTGCCGATGATCATCCTGAAGAGCGTCGATTTGCCTGCGCCGTTCGGCCCGATGATCCCGACGATGGCGCCCGGCGGGACGATGAAGGAGACATCGTCCATGAGCAGCCGGTCGCCGAAGGCCTTGCGCACGCCGCGCAGCTCGATGACCTGCTCCCCCAGCCGTTCCGCCACCGGAATGAAGAGCTCCTGCGTCTCGTTGCGCTTCTCGGCCTCCACGCTCGACAGCTCCGCGAACCGCGTGAGCCGCGCCTTGCTCTTCGCCTGCCGCGCCTTGGGGCTCTTGCGCACCCATTCCAGCTCGGCCTTCATCGCCTTCTGGCGCGCACCTTCCTGCTTCGCTTCCAGCTCGAGCCGCGCCTCCTTCTGCTCCAGCCAGGAGGAGTAGTTGCCCTTCCAGGGAATGCCCCTCCCCCTATCGAGCTCCAGGATCCACTCCGCCGCGTTGTCGAGGTAGTAGCGGTCGTGCGTGACGGCGACCACGGTGCCGGGGAAGCGCGTGAGGAACTGCTCCAGCCACTCCACCGACTCGGCGTCGAGGTGGTTGGTGGGCTCGTCGAGGAGCAGCATGTCGGGCTTCTCGAGGAGCAGCTTGCAGAGGGCGACCCGCCGCTTCTCGCCGCCGGAGAGGTGCTCCACCCGCGCGTCCCAGGGAGGAAGCCTGAGCGCGTCGGCCGCGATCTCGAGCGCGTTGCCGGTATCGGCGCCCTCCGCCGCCAGGAGCGCCTCCAGCCTCGCCTGCTCGGCCGCGAGCTTCTCGAAGTCGGCATCTGGCTCGCCATAGGCCGCGTAGACCGCGTCGAGCTTGGCCTGCGCCTCGGCCACCTCGCCCAGCGCCGACTCCACCTCCTCGCGAACGGTGCGCCCACCCTCGAGCCTCGGTTCCTGCGGCAGGTAGCCGATGCGCATCCCCGCCTGGCGCTGCACCTCCCCGTCGTACTCCTCGTCGGCGCCCGCCATGATGCGCAGGACCGTGGATTTCCCCGAGCCGTTGAGGCCCAGGAGACCGATCTTGGCCCCGTGAAAGAAGGACAGGGAGATGTCCTTGATGATCTGGCGCTTGGGGGGAACGACCTTGCTCACGCGGAGCATGGACATGGCGTAGTGCGGCATGGGGGAGGTGAGGTTACGTCGCACGCCTTCGCGGCACCCGAAATTCGCCTGGCGCGGCGGCCTGGCGGCAACCACCATGAGCGAACCCCACGCCAGGAGCTTCAACATGATCCGAGCGGACGTCATGCAGCAGTTTCCCGACCTCTTCGGCAAGAAGACCGTGAACGGGCGCGAGGTGGACGTGGAGGAGACCATCGCCACGCTCACCCGGGAGGCGCGGCCTGGCATCGCGGAGGCGCTGGGGGCACGCCGTGCGCTCCTCGCCTCGCCCGAGCCGGTCGCCAAGAAGTACGCCTGGCTCGGCTCCAGCGAGACCTTCGAGGACCCGGCGGGCGGACCGAGCCGGACCTTCAAGGAGATCGTGCAGGGGCTCCTCGACAACGCCGCGGGGCGGGAGACCCCGCTGCGCTGGCGGCTCAACGACGAGGTGCCCATTCCCGAGCACGTCCATCCCTCGCGCAACCCGGGGCTCGAGCTCACCGGTCCCTGGGCGCCGCTCGACATGGCGTTCAACGCGCTCAACAGCCCGGCCCCGATGAACATGCCGGACTTCGAGGACGCCTCGCCGCCGCACTTCCGGCCGATGGGATCGCCCTCCTCGGAGCCGGTGGGCGTCTTCGCCGCGCTGCAGAACGCGAAGGAGATCTTCGACGGCAAGTGGAACGACCATCCCTACGAGGTGACGAAGAAGGGCAAGACGCGGGCGTACAGCCTCAAGGCGCCGCCTGCGAAGTGGCCCACCCGCCTGGCGCGACCGCCCAGCATCCACATCGTGTACGAGCACGTGCAGGTGGACGGCGCGCCCGCGCCGGGGCTCGCAGTGGTCGCGACGCTGTGGGCGGTCAACAACCTCGACGCGCTTCGCCGCGCCGGCAGCGGCGTCTACTTCTACCTCCCCAAGCTGCAAACCCCGAAGGAGGCGCTCGTCGTCGAGCGGCTCCTCGCCCGGCTGGAGACCATCCTCGGCGTCCCGGTGGGCACCATCAAGGCGAAGATGCTCTACGAGGAGGGCAACGCCGGCCGCGCGCTCCCCGCCATCGTCTGGACGCTCCGGCGGCGGCTGCTCGGCACCAACGTCGGGCGCTGGGACTACCTCGGCAGCCTCATCTAGATGTGGAAGGACGATCCCAAGGGCGCCTTCCCCGACCCGCAGAGCATCGGCATGGCGACGCCCAACATGATCGCCTACCAGCGCTACAACGCGCTCCTCATGCTGATGGGCGGCATGAAGGACGGCGAGCTCTCCAACGCCTCGCCCATCGGCGGCATGGCGGCGGTGATGATCTACCAGGCCGGCGACCCGTACGGCCGCTCCCGCTACAACCCGCTCGCGCTCCGGGCCATGATCGTCGACAAGCTGCGCGAGCGGCTGCTCGGGCTCGTCTTCATTCCCGACGCGCCGCTCCCCGCCGGCGAGCGCCCCCTCCTCGCGGACATTCTCGCGCGGAAGGTGAAGGGCCACCTCTATGACTGTTACCGGCAGAGCTGGGTCGCGAGCCCGGAGGCCGAGTACGTCGGCGCCGGCAACGTCCCGCTCCGCTCCAAGGTGGCCGAGCTGCAGGGGCTGCTGGACGCGCCCCTCGCGACCTCCGACGTGAAGGGGAAGCCGGTGCCCACCGTGGCGAGCGGCCTCTCGGACGCCGAGCGCGCGCTGCTCCAGTCGCGCGGCCTCCTCGACGCCACCGGCAAGATCACGCCCTTCGTGCTCGCGAGGGAGGTGCTGGAGTCGCCCGAGAAGTTCCTCACCCAGGAGCTCTGGAACGACATCAACCTGCCGCCCAAGGGCGAGGTCACCATCGAGCACATCCAGCACGCGTTCTACATGGCGGGGAACTACGGGTTCCAGATCCTGAACGGCAACTTCGCTGCCGCCATCGACGACTACGAGCTGAAGCTCCGGTTCATGAACGACCTCGCCACGTACCGGATCAACGTGTCCTGGCTGTGGGCGCTCCTGCACCACCGGACGCCCATCACCAAGGACGGCCACCTCCTGCGGCAGGCGCTCACCGAGGACGGGGTCGTGCTGGGCGCGCAGGCCGAGGAGGTGAAGGCGGGCACGCCGTTCGGCCCCGACCTCTTCGAGAAGGTGTTTCGCTATCACGACGAGTGGACGAACGCCTTCTTCGCCGAGCAGGACAGGCGCGGCGATCCGGGCCGCTTCGACCGCTCCAAGGCGCCGCTCATCATGGAGCTCTTGCACGAGCAGCTCCTCTCCCCGCGCTACGTCCAGCACTCCGCTCGCGTGCTCTTCCTCCTCGCGGAGGCGAAGCCCGAGGAGCGCAAGGGCATCCTGGAGGCGGTCTTCAACCTGGACCGCGCGCAGGTGGTGGAGCGCGTCGGGAAGGGCTCGCTCCCGGCCGGCGCCCTGGCCGCCCACGACTACGCGCTCGACGAGAGGGAAGCGGCGAAGCGCTGAGGAATTTACGCCGAAGGCCCGCCCGCGCTGCCCCTGGGGGTGCGCGGGTGGGCCGGCAAGACGGCAGGGGCGGGATCCGGAGGGGCGCGCCGGAGGGCGCGAAGCAGGGAGAGCGCGGAGGGGCCTACTGCACCACGAGGGTGCCCTGCTTCATGCCCGCCCCGGCGTCGCCCGCGTGGAACTTGAACTTCACCCGGGCGGTCATGCCGTTCAGGGTGACCTCCTCCACGTAGTCGTAGTCGCCCGGCGGAAGCGGCATGGTGATGCCGTCGCGCCGAGAGGTGGTGAGCTCGCGGCTGATCTGCGAGAAGAGGGTCGAGACCTTGCTCGGATCCGGGTTCGAGACGAAGCGGCCGCGGCCCGCCGTCGCGATGGCTGAGAGGTCGGTGCCCTTGATGACGTTCCCGAGCCCGATGACGTGCACCCGGAGCGCCGGGAACGCCTTGATCTTGGCGGTCAGCTCGGAAAGCGTCATGGGCGTCGTGCCGCCACAGCTCACGCCGTTGCCACCCACCGCATAAGAGGGCACCGACGAGTCGTCGTGCCAGCTGTAGTTGTCGTCGCCGTCGGTGAACACGATCATGGAGAAGTGGTCGGTGGTGGACGGCGCCGGGATGGCGTCGTAGAGCGCCTTCATCCGATCCACCATGCGGGCGGTCGCGGCGTAGAGCTTGGTGGAGTCACCGGGCTTGGGCGCCGGGATATCGATGGAGGCGAGCCCGTTCGAGACCGGCACCGCCGGCGAGCACACCACCTGATCCTGGAACCAGCTCACCAGCGCGCCGAATGTGCCAGCGTTGCCGGTGGCGAACGACTTGCGGACCGTCTCCTCGGTGTCGAGCGCCGCCTTCTTCATGGGCTCGAAGGCCGGGGGCGACCACTGCGTCATCGAGTAGCTCGCGTCGAGCACCATGCCCAGCCGGAGGTTGGAGGCGAGGGTGGTGTCGAGGAAGTTGGGCACCGACTCCACGTCCGCGGCCTTGCCGTTCACCAGCCGCTGGAGCTTGGTGGTGGCCGGGTCGACCGAGGCGCCCTGGGCGTCGCGCAGGAGGAAGTCGAGCAGCACCGTCGTCTTGCCGCTCGCCGCGTCATAGGTGATCGCCGGATCGCTCTGCAGCTCCACCTGCGCCACCGAGCGCGCCACGATGTAGTCGGACGGGCCGCTGCCACAGCCGAGGAGTGTCGACGCGATCCCCGCGCCCAAGGTCAACGACCGCATCATCCCGGAAGCTCGTGCCAGCATGCCAAGGGTCGTAGCACGCGGGTCGCGGGGGTAAAGAAAACGGATTTCGGGTGATACCGTCCAGGGGCGTGACGCGCCGGCCGGGGATGCGCCCGGTGAACGGGGTGAGCGGATTTTAACCCTCTGCCAGCGGGATGTGGCAGTCTGCCGCGCCCGTCCGTTAGGACCCCCGCTCCATTTCGGGCCGCCTCGCCGGCGGCGTCAGGTAGCCCATGAAGACGAGATCCAAGGTTTGGCTGTTGGCCATCGCCGCGCTGCTGCTGGTGATTGTCGCGCTGGTGGGCACCAAGGCGGCCCAGATCGGCTCCATGATCAAGGCGGGCAAGGCATTCGTGCCCCCTCCCGAGTCCGTGACCTCCGCAAAGGTGACCGCAGCCGAGTGGGAGGGGACGCGCAGCGCCGTCGGCACCCTCGTCGCCTCGCGCGGTGTGACGGTGGGCGCAGAGCTGCCCGGCGCCATCCGCGAGGTGTCGTTCGACTCGGGCGCGTCGGTCCGCCGGGGAAGCGTCCTCGTGAGGCTCGACACCTCGGCCGAGGAGGCGCAGCTCGCGGCCTCGCGCGCCGACGCGAGCCTGGCGCGGCTCAGCCTCGCCCGCGCGAGGAGCCTGCGTGCGCAGGGAGCCAACACCCCCGCCGATCTGGAGGCGGGAGTGGCGCGCGCGCAGTCCACCGCGGCGGCCGTGGCCGTGCTGCAAGCGAGCATCGCCAAGAAGGTCATCCGGGCGCCCTTCGATGGCCGGGTGGCCATCCGCCAGGTGGAGCTGGGACAGGTGGTGTCCCCGGGCACGCCCATCGCCTCCGTGCAGGCGGTGAGCCCCATCTTCGCGGAGTTCTGGCTTCCGCAGCAGGCGCTGGCCAATCTGGCATCGGGACAGCGCGCCAGGCTGAGCACCGACACCTTCCCGGGCGCGACCTGGGAGGGCGTCATCAGCACGGTGAACCCGGAGGTCGATCCGGCCACCCGCAACGTGCGCGTCCGCGCCACCTTCGAGAACCCCGACGGCAGGCTCCGGCCCGGTATGTTCGTCAACGTCGACCTCATCTCCGACGCGAAGAAGAGCGTGCTCGTGGTTCCGGCCACGTCCGTGCTGTTCGCGCCTTACGGCGACTCGATCTTCACCATCGAGCCAGGGAAGGACGCGGCAGGGAAGGATGCCAAGATCGTGCGCCAGCGCTTCGTCCGGCTCGGCGAGCGGCGCGGCGACTTCGTCGCGGTCACGTCCGGCCTGAAGGCGGGCGAGACCATCGTGAAGGACGGCGCGTTCAAGGTTCGCAACGGCGGGACGGTGGTGGTGAACGACGCCCTCTCGCCCAAGGCCGAGCTCGCCCCCACCCCGTCGGACAAGTGAACGCTGGAGACGCCCCATGAAGTTCACCGACCTCTTCATCAAGCGTCCGGTCATCGCGATCGTCGTCAACCTCCTCATCGTCATCGCCGGTGTCCAGTCGCTGCGCACGCTGTCCGTTCGCCAGTATCCGCGCAGCGAAAGCGCGGCCATCACCATCACCACGACCTATGTCGGCGCCAATGCCCAGCTCGTGCGCGGCTTCATCACCACTCCGCTGGAGCGCGTCATCGCAGCGGCGGACGGCATCGACTACATCGAGTCAGACAGCCGCCAGAACGTCTCTATCATCCGCGCCCGGCTCCGCCTCAATCACGACGCGACGCGCGCGCTGTCGGAGATCTCTTCCAAGGTGGACCAGGTGCGCGGCGATCTGCCGCCCGAGGCCGAGGTCCCCATCCTCAACATCGAGTCGGCGGAGAGCCAGTTCGCCTCCGCCTACCTGAGCTTCTCCTCGGACTTCCTGAAGCAGAACGAGATCACCGACTACCTCGTGCGCGTGGTGCAGCCGCGCCTCTCCGCCATCGAGGGCGTCCAGCGCGCCGACATCCTCGGCGCCCGAACCTTCGCCATGCGAGTCTGGCTCAAGCCCGACCGGATGGCGGCGCTCAACGTGAGCCCGGTGCAGGTCCGGCAGGCGCTCGCGGCCAACAACTACCTGGCGGCGGTCGGGCAGACGAAGGGCGCCCTCATCCAGGTGAACCTCACCGCCAACACCGACCTGCGCTCGGTGGAGGAGTTCAAGAAGCTCGTGGTCCGCGAGCGGGACGGAGCGACGGTGCGGCTCGCGGACGTCGCCGACGTGGTGCTCGGGGCGGAGAATTACGAGGCGGCGGTGAACTTCGGCGGCCAGACGGCGGTGTTCATCGGCATCTGGCCGCTTCCCAACGCCAACTCGCTCGACGTGATCGGGCGCGTGCGGACGGAGATGGTCTCCATCCAGCACGACATCCCCGAGCAGCTGAAGGCGTACGTCGCCTTCGACGGGACCGACTACATCCGCAACGCCGTCGAGGAGGTGCAGCGCACCCTCGCCGAGACGCTGCTCATCGTCGTCATCGTCATCTTTCTCTTCCTCGGCTCGTTCCGGTCGGTGCTGGTGCCGGTGGTCGCCATCCCGGTCTCGCTCATCGGGGCCGTCTTCCTCATGCAGGTGTTCGGCTTCACGGTGAACCTCCTCACCCTGCTCGCCATCGTGCTGTCGGTCGGGCTCGTCGTCGATGACGCCATCGTGGTGGTCGAGAACGTGGAGCGCCACCTGCGCGAAGGGCTCACACCCACCGAGGCGGCGCTGAAGGGAGCGCGCGAGCTCGTCGGCCCCATCATCGCGATGACGATCACGCTCGCGGCGGTCTACACGCCCATCGCCTTCCAGGGCGGGCTCACCGGCTCGCTCTTCCGGGAGTTCGCGCTGACGCTCGCGGGCGCCGTCACCATCTCCGGCGTGGTGGCCCTCACCCTGTCCCCGCTCATGTCGGCGAAGCTCCTCCGGGCCGGGCACGAGGACAAGGGGCTCTCCGGGATGATCAACCGTGGCTTCGATCGCATCAAGGCGACCTACGGCCGCCACCTCGAGGCCTCCTTCTCGGCGCGCGGCGTGATCTACGCGGCCTGGGCGGCGGTGAGCCTGCTCGCGGTGGCCATGTTCATGCAGTCGCCCAAGGAGCTCGCCCCCTCCGAGGACCAGGGCGTCATCTTCGGCATCGTGAACACGCCCTCCAACTCGACGCTGGAGCAGGTGACCTTCTCGACCCGGGCCATCAACGAGACGGTCACGCAGATCCCGGAGGCGAACTACACCTTCCAGGTCACGCAGGCGAGCGGCGGGTTCTGGGGGCTCGCGCTGAAGCCCTGGAGCCAGCGCCACCGCAGCGCCTCCCAGATCCTACCCGAGGTGCAGCGGCGCGTGTCGGCCATCCCGGCCGTGCAGACCTTCCCCATCCTGCCCCCTTCCCTCCCAGGCGGCGGCAACTTCCCGGTGGAGGTGGTGATCGCCTCGACGGCCGAGTCCTCGGAGATTTTGGCCTTCGCGAAGCAGCTCCAGGAGAAGGCCGCCAAGAGCGGGATCTTCGCCTTCCCGCCGCTCATCGACGTGAAGATCGACCAGCCCGAGGCGGAGGTCGTCTTCGACCGCGAGAAGGTGGCGGAGCTCGGGCTCAACCTCCAGTCCGTCGGTCAGGACCTCAGCGCGGCGATCGGCGGAAACTTCGTCAACCGTTTCAGCATCGCTGGCCGCAGCTACAAGGTCATCCCCCAGCTCCTCCGCACCGAGCGACTGAATCCGGAGCAGCTCGGCGACATCTACGTCACCGGACCGGGGGGGGGGCTCATCGCGCTCGCCTCCATTGCCACCGTGAAGGAGTCGGTGGCGCCGCGCGCGCTCGAAAGGTTCCAGCAGCTCAACGCGGTGAAGATCAGCGGCGTGGCCATCCGGCCTCTCGATCAGGCGCTCACCTATCTGGAGGACGAGGCGGCCAAGATCCTGCCTCAGGGCTACCGCATCGACTACACGGGCGAGTCGCGCCAGCTCCGCACCGAGGGCAACAAGTTCCTACCCGCCTTCGTCCTCGCCCTCGTCCTCATCTTCCTGGTGCTGGCGGCGCAGTTCAACTCGTTCCGGGACCCGTTCGTCATCCTGGCCGGCTCGGTCCCGCTCGCCATGTTCGGCGCGCTGGCGATGACGTTCCTGAAGATGCCCAACCCGAACATGAAGTTCTGGACCGACGGGTGGACCACCACGCTCAACGTGTACTCGCAGGTGGGGCTCGTCACGCTGGTCGGCCTGGTCGCGAAGAACGGAATCCTCATCGTCCAGTTTGCGAACCAGTTGCAGCTCGAAGGTCAATCCAAGGTGGAGGCGGTGAAGAACGCGGCGGTCACGCGGCTGCGGCCCATCCTGATGACGAGCGTCGCCACCGTGTGCGGACACTTCCCGCTCACCCTCGTCACCGGCCCAGGCGCCGCGGCGCGCAACAGCATCGGCCTCGTGCTGGTGGCCGGCATGGCGGTGGGAACGGCGTTCACCCTCTTCTTCGTGCCATCCATCTACCTGCTGATCGCGAAGGAGCACCGCCGGAGCGAGCCCCGCGACGAGGGGGTGGAGCGTGCCGCTTGAGCTCTCCGGCGCATCGCGTCGCACCTGGAGGTAGGGCATCTCTCGCCGCAGGCCCATGGAGAGGACCCGCCTGCCGGGCGGTTCACCTCTTGGCCGGAGTTGACACGCGCAATGGCGAGCGCAACATGAAGTCAGACGAAGGAAGAACCTGCCGAGGAGGCCGAATCCAACAGACCACCGAGGATCAAAAGCCGACGATAGGCAGTCCGAGCCGGCCCTGACCGGCATTGGCTCGCGTCAAGCGAGCCCGACGAACGCAGAACCCGAAGGGACCCTTTGCTTGGGTCCCTTCTCATTACCGGGGGGCGTCGAGCGCCAGTGCGTGCAGCAGTTCGCGCGCCTTCGCCCTCACCACGCGCGCGTTGGCCGGGCCCATGCGCAGGAGGTGCTTCTCCACGTCGCCCTCCTCCTCCAGGCTGGCGTCCGCGAAGGACCAGGAGTTGCCTTCCCCCACCACCTCCACCGGCCCGTCGACGACGGGCGCATCCACCAGCCGCCGCAGTGCGCGCGCGAGCGCGTCGTCCAGCGCCGCGTCGGGATATCCGAGCGCCCTGTAGGCGGTCTCCAGCGCGGGCCGCAGGTCTCGATACGCCGAGGCCACTGCGGTCGCGTCGATCGCTCCCACCTCCTTGGCAAACGCGTCGTAGCGGGCGTACGACCCCGGCGCGATGTAGGTGCGGCCACCGCGCGACTCGACCCCGAAAGGCTGGGTGGGCGCCAGGAAGGCGAGCTCGCCGCGCGGTGAGTCCCCCTCCGCCAGATTGTCGAGCACCACCGCCCAGCGGCGGACGCGATCCTCGCCCGAGATGCCCTGGCGGAAGAGCGGCCCGCGCGAAGCGGACTCCAGCGAAGCACGTCCACGAGCAGGGTCGGGGGCCGTGACGCCTCCGTCGGGCAGCGCACCGGCGTCCACCGCCGCGACCTCTCCCGCGCCGGGAGGTGCGGGCGCCGGGGCTCGGTGGCGGGGCCAGAGCGCGACGGCGGCACCGATCCCAACCGCCAGCAGGGCGACGACGATCCATGGAGCGCGGCGGGGCGGGGCGAGAGAGCTTCGCGGGGGCGAGGAGTCCACGCCCTTCCCTTAGCGTGCAATGCCGAGCCCCGCTCAGCGCGCGCCGTTATGCATGGGGTCATGCTTCCGCCCCGCCGCAGCACCTTCACGGTTCGAGCTCACACCATCACCGTGGAGCGGCTGGAGAAGATGCGCTGGACGGTCACGGTGGACGGGCGGCGCTTCGCGAGCTTCTGTTCGGAGAGCCGCGCGCGGGCAGGCGGGCGCATCGAGGCTCGCCGGCTGGACTTCCTTGCGGTCGAGGAGGGGCGGGTCAAGTAGCGGCCCTACTCCGAGTACGTTAGAACCCACCGTCCGTCGTTGCCGCGCGCATTCAGCGCCGCTGGCACGCTGCGCCTATCGGAGCATCGGGTGTTCCAGAGTCGCTCGTTTCACTCATTCCTTTTTCGGGAAGACGGCGGCGCTACGGGCGCCCAGCCTCTGCGCGCCGAACTGCTCAGCCTCGAGCGGCTGGAGGAGCGCGCGCGGGCGCTGGCCGGGCGCTACACGGTCGACCCTGCCCGCAAGCCAGCGCTCGGCGTGTTCCGCCGCTTCGACGAGAACGCCCGCTTCCTGCGCGACGCCTATCGCACCCTCGGCGACGACGTCCACCGCGGCGAGTTCGTCACGCCGGCCGCCGAGTGGCTCCTCGACAACTTCCACCTCGTCGGCGCCCAGATCCGCGAGGTGCGGTCGAACCTCCCCCGCGCGTACTTCAGTGAGCTTCCCAAGCTCGCCTCGCGCGAGCTGGCGGGCGACGCGCGGGTCTACGCGCTCGCCGTGGAGCTCATCCGCCACACCGACAGCCGCCTGGAGCGCGGGCAGCTCGCACGCTACCTGGAGGCTTTCCAATCGGTCGCCCCGCTCGCGCTGGGAGAGCTGTGGGCCTGGCCCAGCGTGCTGAAGCTCGCCCTCATCGAGAACCTTCGCCGGCTGGCCGAGGAGCTCCTCGCGGGGCGGGCCGCCCGACGCGCCGCGGACGCCTACGTGGAGCGCATCGACGCGGTGGGGCACGGGAGCGCCGCCCAGCTCCCCAGCAAGCTTCACATCGCCTGCGTCGTGCAGCTCCTGCAGCGGGTCCGCGAGTATGGCCCTCGCCTTGCCGCCGTCCGCGCAGAGCTCGACGCGCACCTGGCGGAGCTCTCCCTGGCTCCTGAGGAGTGCATCCGCGCGGAGCACCAGCGCGAGGCGGCTTCCCAGGTCTCGGTGGCGAACGCCATCACCAGCCTCCGGCTCTGCGCCGAGATCGACTGGAGCACCTTCGTCGAGTCGGTGAGCCTGGTGGAGCGCGTCCTGCAGCGCGACCCCGCTGGCGTGCACGGCCGGATGGACTTCCTTTCCCGAGACCGGTACCGGCAGGCGGTCGAGGAGCTGGCGGAGCGCACCGGGGAAGCGCAGGTGCGGGTGGCGCTGCGGGCTGTCGAGAGCGCGCGGCTCGCCGCCGAGAGGGAGGGCCCGTCGGCCCGGGCGGCGCACGTAGGCGATCATCTCATCGGCAAGGGCCGGCGCGAGCTGGAGGCGGACGTCGCCTACCGGCCCGGCACCTGGAAGGGGCTCCGCCGCTTCGCGTTCGCCCACGCGACTTTCACATACCTCGCTTCGATCGCGATCTTCACGGCCCTGCTGATCGGGGCCGGCGTCGCGTACGCCCGTCACGCCGGCGCGACGACGGGCTTGACCCTCGGCGTCGCGCTGCTCCTCCTCCTCCCCGCGAGCGAGGTGGCCATCGCGCTGGTGCAGCGGCTCGCGGCGCGCGCGGTTCCGCCGCGCCGGCTGCCCCGGCTCGACTTCACGATCGGTGTCCCGGACGACGCCCGCACCCTGGTCGTCGTGCCCACCCTCCTCGGCAGCGTGCCAGGGGTACAGGATCTGCTCGCGCACCTCGAGGTGCTCGCGCTCGCGAACCTCGATCCGCGCATCCATTTCGCCATCCTGGGCGACTTCGCCGACGCGACGTCGCGCGAGCTGCCCGACGACGCTGCCATCGTGTCCGCCGCCAGCGCCGGGATCGACGAGCTCAACGCCCGCCTCTCCGACGGCCGCGGGGACCGGTTCTTCCTCCTCCATCGCGGGCGCCGCTGGAACGAGTCGGAGGGCTCCTGGATGGGATGGGAGCGCAAGCGCGGCAAGCTCGAGGAGCTGAACCATCTGCTCCGCGGCGCCAAGGATACCGGGTACGATCTGCAGATTGGCGACGTCTCGGTGTTCCCGAGCTTTCGCTACGTCATCACCCTCGACTCCGACACGCGGCTCCCGCGCGACTGCGCGAAGAAGCTCATCAGCATCATCGTCCATCCCCTCAACCGGCCCATGTACGACCGGGCCGCCGGCCGCGTCACCTCGGGCTACGGCATCCTGCAGCCCCGGGTGAGCGTGACGACGGACAGCGCCGCCGGCTCGGCGTTTGCCCGGATCTTCGCGGGGCACACCGGCGTCGATCCCTACACGACGGCCGTCTCCGACACCTATCAGGACCTGTTCGGCGAGGGCATCTTCACCGGCAAGGGGCTGTACGACGTCGACGCGTTCACGGCGTCGCTGGAAGGGCGCGTCCCGGAGAACGCCATCCTCTCGCACGACCTCTTCGAGGGTCTGCACGCGCGCGCCGCGCTGGTGTCCGACGTGGAGGTGGTGGACGACTACCCCACGAGCGTGCTGGCGCACGCGCGCCGGCAGCACCGGTGGGCGCGCGGCGACTGGCAGATCCTCTACTGGCTCCTCCCCTGGGTCCCGACGCGCGAGGGCTGGGCACGCAACCGCCTCCCGCTCATCTCGCGCTGGAAGATCCTCGACAACCTGCGGCGCACGCAGCTCGCGCCCGCCACCGTGGTGCTTCTCCTCTTCTCCTGGACCGCCTTCCCCGGCCGGCCGTGGGTCTGGACGGCGTCGGTGCTGGCCGGCCTCGCCTTCCCGGTCTACAGCGTGCTCCTCAGCCTCCTGCGCGGCCCCCGGCCCCTCCAGCCGGCCTCCGTGTTCCTGCGCGGGCTGGCCGAGGACGCGTCGCTCGCCGCCATGCGCGTGGTGCTGCAGGTGGCCTTCCTGGCCTCCCAGGCCTACGACATGCTGCACGCGCTGGTGATCACCGCCGTGCGGCTCTTCGTGACGCGGCGCCGGCTCCTGGAGTGGCAGACGGCCGCCGCGACCGCCGGGCTGGGGCGCGGCCTCGGCCCGCGCGCCTTCGTGGTGAGCATGATCGCGAGCCCCGTCCTGGCGGGAGGAGCGGCGGTGCTCGTCTCGGCCGCGCGCCCCATCGCGCTCCTCCCGGCCTCGCCTTTCCTCGTCCTCTGGACCGCCGCGCCCCTCCTCGCCTGGGCGCTGAGCCAGCCCGCGGCCCGGCGCGAGGCGCCGCTCAGCTCCTCGGAACGCGAGCTCTTCCTCGGCGTCGCGCGCCGCACCTGGAAGTACTTCGAGGCCTTCATGGGCGCGGAGGACCACGCCCTTCCGGCGGACAACTTCCAGGAGATTCCCGCGCCGGTCATCGCGCACCGGACCTCGCCCACCAACATCGGCATGGGCCTCCTCTCCGCCCTCGCCGCACACGACCTCGGCTTCATCGGCGACGAGGAGCTGGTGGACCGCGTCGATGCCACCCTGACCACGATCGAGGGGCTGGAGCGGCTCGAGGGCCACCTCTTGAACTGGTACGACACCTTCTCGCTCGCGCCGCTGGCGCCGCGCTACGTGTCCACGGTGGACAGCGGCAACCTCGCTGGCGCGCTGCTCACGCTCGCGGAGGGGCTGCGCGAGCTCGCGCGCTCCGCGCCGACGCCTGCCGCCACCGTGCAGCACCGGCTGGAGCCGCTGGCCGCTCGCGCCATCGCCTTCGCCGACGGCATGCGCTTCGACTTCCTGTACGACACGCAGCGCCGGCTCCTCTCCATCGGGTACCGGGTGGCGGACGCTGACGGTCCGGGCGGGCTCGACCCCTCCCGCTACGACCTGCTCGCCTCGGAGGCGCGCCTCGCGAGCTTCATCGCCATCGCCAAGGGCGACCTCCCCGAGGCGCACTGGTTCCACCTCGGCCGCTCCGTCACCAGCATCGCCGGAACGCCCACGCTCCTCTCCTGGAGCGCGACCATGTTCGAGTACCTCATGCCGCTCCTGCTCATGCGGCAGTACCCCGGCACCCTCCTCGACGACACCTGCCGCATGGCCGTGCGCCGCCAGCGGGAGTACGGCGCGGAGCGAGGGATCCCATGGGGAATCTCCGAGTCCGCCTACGACGCGGTCGACCGGCACGACACCTACCAATACAAGGCGTTCGGGGTTCCGGGCCTGGGGCTCAAGCGCGGCCTCGCGGACGACCTCGTGGTCGCGCCCTACGCGACCGCGCTGGCGGCCCTGGTCGATCCGGTGGCGGCGGCCGTCAACCTCCGGAGGCTCGCGCGCGAAGGTGGCGAGGGGAGCTACGGCTTCTACGACGCTCTCGACTACACCGGCCGCCACGGCCGGGAGGACGCTCCGCCGCACGTTCCCGGCGCCCCGCGCAAGCCGGTGGTGGTGAAGAACCACCTGGCCCACCACCAGGGCATGACCCTGGTGGCGCTCGCCGACGCCCTGCAGGACGGGCGCATGGTGAAGCGCTTCCACGCAGACCGGCGCGTGCAGGCCACCGAGCTCCTGCTCCAGGAACGGCCTCCCCGCCATGCGCCGATCCTCCGCCCGCGCCCCGACGACGCCGCGCGCCTCGCCCAGCCGATCGAGCCGGTCGCGGTGCGGCGCTTCCGGTCGGCCCAGACCGCCTACCCGCACGCGCAGTATCTCTCCAACGGCACCTACACGGTGGCCATCAGCAACGCGGGAGGCGGCGCGAGCTTCTGCCGGGGACGCGCGGTCACCCGCCAGCGCGACGATCCCACCCGCGATCCGGGCAGCCAGATGGTGTACCTGCGCGACGTGCGGGGCGGAAACGTCTGGTCGGCCGCCTATCACCCGCTGGGCGTGGAGGCCGGGGACGACCTCGTCACCTTCGCGGTGGACAAGGCCACCTTCCAGCGCCGGGTGAAAGAGATCTCCACGCAGCTCGACGTGGCGGTCTCACCCGAGGACGACGTGGAAGTGCGGCGGCTCACCGTCACCAACCACAGTGACCGCCCGCGCGAGATCGAGGTGACGAGCTACGCCGAGCTGGTGCTCGAGCCGGTGCAGGACGACCTCGCCCATCCCGCCTTCGGCAAGCTCTTCGTGGAGTCGGAGTACGTGCCCGACGCGAGCGCCCTCCTCTTCCGGCGGCGACAGCGGGCGCCAGAAGACCCGCCCGTCTGGGCGATGCACGTCCTGGCGCACGAGGGGCGAGCCCAGGGGCCGGTGGAGTGGGAGGCCGACCGCGGCCGTTTCCTCGGCCGCGGCCGAGGGCTGGAGAACCCGCAGGCGCTCGACGGCCGGCCGCTGAGCGGCACCACCGGTGCGCTCCTCGACCCCTGCGCCAGCCTGCGCCGGCGCTTCCGCATCGCGCCGGGCGGCGTGGCGCGCCTCTCCTTCGCGACGGGGATGGCCACCAGCCGCGAGGCCGCGCTGGCGCTCGCGCAGCGCTACCACGACCCCGCCTCGGCCCCACGCACCTTCGCGCTGGCCTTCGCCCATTCCCGCTCGGCCCAGCGCCACCTCGGCGTCTCGCCCGAGGAGGCGCTCCTCTTCGAGCGGCTCGCCTCGCGCGTCTTCTACGCGGACGCCTCCCTGCGCGCCGGCCCGGAGATCCTCGCCCGCAACACGCTCGGGCAGGAGGGGCTCTGGCCGCACGGCATCTCGGGCGACGTGCCCATCGCCCTCGTGCGGGTGACGAGCTCCGAGGGGGCAGCGCTGGTGCGGCAGGTCCTCCAGGCGCAGGAATACTGGCGCCTCAAGGGGCTGGTGGCCGACGTGGTGATCCTGAACGAGTTCGCGCTGAGCTATCTCGACGAGATGCAGGCGCAGCTCACCGGGCTGCTCGACGATGGTCCCTGGCGCACCTGGAAGAGCCGGCCGGGCGGCACCTTCCTCCTGCGCGGCGACCGTATGCCCGAGCCGGAACGAATCCTCGTCCAGGCGTTCGCCCGCGCGGTGCTGCGGGACGACCGCGGTTCGCTCGCGCAGCAACTCGAACGGCCCACGGCAGTCGAGTCCGAGCCCGTCCCCGCGCCGTTCGTCCCGCGCCGCACCGCGACCCCCGAGGTCACGGCGGCCGCGCGGCCTGAGGTGCCCGCGCTCGCCCTCGCCAACGGCGTGGGAGGCTTCGCGAACGATGGCCGCGAGTACGTGATCGTGCTGGAGGGGGCGGACGAGACCCCGCTTCCGTGGTCGAACGTGCTCGCGAACCCCGGGTTCGGCACCATCGTCACCGCCTCGGGTGCCGCCTTCACCTGGGCGGGTAACAGCCGTGAGAACCGCCTCTCGCCGTTCGCCAACGATCCTGTCCAAGACCCCACCTCGGAGGCCCTGCTCATCCGGGACGAGGACACCGGAGCGGCCTGGTCGCCGACGCCGGGGCCCCTCCCGCGCACCGCCGGGAGCGGCCGCTCCCTGATCCGCCACCGCGCCGGCGCGACGCGCTTCGATCGGTCGGCCCACGGGATTCGCCACGGCCTCGACGTATTCGTCCACCGCTCCGACCCGGTGAAGCTGCAGCTCCTCACGCTCGTCAACGAGGGGCGGGTGACGCGGCGGCTGAGCGTCTTCGCCTACACCGAGTGGGTCCTCGGCCCGCCGCAGCGCGGACAGGAGCGGCAGGTGGTGACGGAGGCGGACGCCGCCACCGGCGCAGTGCTGGCGCGGAACCCGCGCAATCGCGACTTCGCCGGCGCGGTGGCGTTCGCGGCCGCGAGCGAGGCGCCCCGCTCCTGGACCGCCGACCGCACCGCTTTCCTCGGCCGGAACGGCTCGCTCGCGGGCCCCGCCGCGCTGAAAGGGGCGTCGCTGACGCCGCGCTTCGGGGCCGGCCTCGACCCCTGCGCCGCGCTCCAGGTCACCGTCGAGCTGGCGCCCGGCGCGTCCCGGACGCTGGTGTTCCTCCTCGGCCAGGGGCGCGACGCCGAGCACGCGCGAGAGCTCGTCATGGCCCACCGCTCTCCGGAGGCGGCCGCCCAGGCGCTCGCCGACGTGCGGCGCGACTGGGACGCCACGCTCGACGCGGTGACGGTGAGCACGCCCGACGACTCCTTCGACGTGCTCATGAACCGCTGGCTCGTGTATCAGGTGCTGGCGTGCCGCTTCTGGGCGCGATCGGGCTATTACCAACCGGGCGGCGCCATCGGTTTCCGCGACCAGCTCCAGGACGCGATGGCTCTCGGAGCCACCCGTCCCGAGCTCCTGCGCGAGCACCTGCTCCTCGCCGCCTCTCGCCAGTTCGTGGAGGGCGACGTCCAGCACTGGTGGCACCCCCCGGCCGGCCGCGGCACGCGCACGCGCTGCTCCGACGACCTCCTCTGGCTGCCCTACGTCGCGATGGAATACGTGCGCACCACAGGGGACGCCGCAGTGCTCGACGAGGTGGTCTCCTTCCTCGAGGCAGCGCCGCTCGCGCCGGAGGCGCAGGACGACTACGCCGAGCCCAAGGTCTCGTCCACCAGCGCGCCGCTCTACGAGCACCTGCTTCGCGCCATCGACCGCGGCATCACCGCGGGAGCGCACGGGCTGCCGCTCATGGGCAGCGGCGACTGGAACGACGGGATGAATCTGGTCGGTCGCGCGGGCAAGGGCGAGAGCACCTGGCTCGGCTTCTTCCTCTACACCATCCTCACGGAGATGGCGCCGCTCTGCGCGGCCCGGGGCGATCGGCCCAGGGCCGAGCGCTACGCCGCCGAGGCGCGGCGGCTCTCGGGCGCCCTGGAGCGGAGCTGGGACGGAGAGTGGTACCGGCGCGGCTACTACTACGACGGCACGCCCCTCGGCTCGTCGCTGTCCGACGAATGCCGCATCGACTCCATCGCGCAATCCTGGGCGGTCCTGTCGGGCGCGGTGCCGGCCCGCTTCGCCGACCGGGCCACCGACGCCATGCGCTCGCACCTCGTCCGGCGCGGCCCCGGCGTCGTCCTGCTCTTCGACCCCCCCTTCGACAAGACGGCGCAGTCGCCCGGGTACATCAAGGGCTATCCGCCGGGCGTGCGCGAGAACGGCGGGCAGTACACCCACGCAGCGGCGTGGGTGGTGATGGCGCTCGCGAAGCTCGGCAGCGGCGACGAGGCGGTGGAGATGTTCCACATGCTCAATCCGGTGAACCACGCCCGCACCCGCGCTGACGTGGATCACTACCGCGGGGAGCCCTACGTGCTGGCGGGGGACGTGTCGTCGCACCCGGAGGCGGCGGGGCGGGCTGGCTGGACCTGGTACACCGGCTCCGCCGGCTGGATGTACCGAGCGGGCCTGGAGAGCATCCTCGGGCTGCGCCGCCGGGGCGGGACCTTCGAGATCGACCCGTGCATCCCGGCCGCGTGGCCGGAGTACACCATCCGCTGGCGCGTCGGCGCGGCGATGTACGAGATCCACGTGGCGAACCCTGCGCGCCGCTCCCGAGGCGTGGCGAGCGCGAAGCTGGACGGGGTGGACATCGCGCCGGCCGCCGTCCCACTGGCGAGCGACGGGGGGGTACACCGGCTCGAGGTCGTGATGGGGGACCCAGGCGCCGCCGGCCCGGCGTGATCCGGGCGCCTATTTGGGGGTGGGCTTCCCGCGCCGGCCGGTGAGCGCGGGCGCGTCCACCTGGGCGAAGCCGGCCGGCACCTCGAAGGTGTCGGCGCTCACCGAGGTGCGCTGCAGGCTCACGAGCTTGTGCTGAACGGTCCGCTCCTCCCCCTCCACCCGCTCCACGGTGGCGGGGAAGCCCGGCGAGCGCTGCAGATCGTCGGCGAAGTTCCGGCCTCGGCCACCATCGCCCATGCCGGTCGTGAAGCTCTGCACGAACTTCCCGAACTCCACGAGGCCAGCGAGGTCCTCCTTCTTCACCGCGCCAGCGCTCCACGGAATGAGGCAGCCCTGCTCGTTGTGCCCGCCTTCCTTCTCGCCTCGCACGATGCGATAGGTCTGGCAGGGAAACCCGGCGACGGTGCTCCGAGCCCCGGTGGGCTCGTACTTCGTCTCCACGTGCACGTCGGCGGACTTCTTGCGCGCCTCGGCGGCGGCGCGCTGCTCCGGGGGGAGCTTGGCGAGGGCGGCCTTGATCCGCGCGCCCACCGCGGCGGTGTCCGCCTTGGTCATGATGGAGTAGGTCTTCTTCGCGGGATCGAGCTGGTACAGCCGCTGGGCATCCCCGTCGAAGATCATGACGTGCCCCGCGCCATCCGTGCCGTCGATGCGGACCTTCTTCCCGTCGAGCGTCATCTTCGACGGGTGTCCGCGCTCCTCGAGCTGCAGGACGAGGCCGGCCCTCCCGCGCGCGGGGGCGAGAGCTGCGATGGCGGCGGTGGCGGCAAGCGCCGGGAGCGAGAGTCTCGACATGGTGTCCTCCGGGTCGGGCGCGAGGTCCCCCGCGCCCCCTTGGCGGACTTGCCGGGGACCGGGCGCGCGGGCAACCGCGAAGATCCAAACCCCCTACCTGAGGCGCGCCGATCGCGCCGCGCCCGCGCCGGGCCTCCGCGACTCGCTCGAAGCGATTGTTCCATCGATGCAAGAGCGGCTGGGCAGAGGGTCATCGCAGCCCGTCCCCTGAAGGTATCTTGTGGATCGTCGCGATGAGGACGCAGAGTGCACCTTCCCCGATTCACTCGGTGTACGCATGGTCCACCGCAGGCCAGGAAGTCGCCCATGATCCCTCGTCCCGTGCAGCTCGCGCTCCGCTTTGCGGCAGCGCTCCTCCTCACCGTGGCCGCCCACGGTTCGCTCGCCAGCGAGCTCGTCCGGCAGCGCGCCCTTCCCGGCGCGTGCATCCCGCGCTTTGCGGTGCCGCTCCCCGTCTTCGGCCCTGGCCCGAACGCCACCCTTCCCCGCGTGGACGCGGCGGCGCACCCCTTCCTGACGGTCACCATGCAGGAGACGGAACAGCAGGTGCTTCCGCCCTACTTCCTCGACGGGGAGGGCTGCCCGGACGACGCCCGGCCGCGCGCGACGCGCCTCTGGACCTACGAGACGCGCGACCTCTTCACCGGCAAGCTGCTGGGCCCGGCGCTCTGGCCGGCGGTGACCCTGGACGCGCGCCGCGGGTTGCCCACGCTCGTGCGCTACGTGAATGCGCTCCCCGCCTTCGATCCCAGCCGCTCCCACGCGGGCGGGCTGGTGCAGGGGCTCATCTCGGTGGATCGGACGATCCACTGGGCCTCCCCAGGAGGCGACTGCGCGATGGCAGGGATGCCCGCAATGGAGGGAGCCCGCCCCCGCATGAGCTGCTTCACGCCGTACGTGGGACCGCCCCCCGCCATCACGCACCTGCACGGCGGCGAGGTTCCGTCGGAGTTCGACGGCAACCCCGACGCCTGGTTCACGCCGACGGGCCAGCGCGGTCCCGCCTACCACACGCTCGACGATCACGGACGGGCGAGCGCCGTCTTCTGGTATCCGAATGCGCAGGGGCCGGGCACCCTCTGGTTCCACGACCATGCCATGGGGATGACGCGGACCAACGTCTACAGCGGGCTCGAGGGCTTCTACCTGCTGCGCGATCCTCGCAGCGAGCCCACGGATCTCCCGCAGGGCGCCTACGAGATCGAGCTCGCGGTCCAGGACCGGCAGTTCGACACCAAGGGGCAGCTCTACTTTCCGGATGGTAGCGGAAAGGACGCGGAGACCTCGAACCTCAACGGCACCCCCCCCAACCCCGAGGTCCATCCGTTCTGGGTCCCCGAGTTCGCGGGCGACGTGGTGGTGGTGAACGGCGCGCCCTGGCCGTTCCTCGACGTGGAGCCGCGCCGCTACCGCTTCCGCATCCTCGACGGCTCCAACGCGCGGTTCTACCGGCTCGACTTCGGGCCCGCCAAGGTGTTCCAGATCGGCGCCGACGAGGCCTACCTCGACGCCCCGGTCCGGCTCGATCGCGTCTTCGTCGCTCCCGGCGAGCGCGCGGACCTCATCGTCGATTTCACCGGGCTGGAGGGCAAGCACATCACGGTGAAGAACGACGCCAGGGTGCCTTACCCGGACGGCCTCGAGCCTGGAACGGACCAGCCCGGCCTCGACCGCATCCTGCAGTTCCGGGTGACACGCCCTCTCGCTGGGAGGGATAGGAGCTGTGATCCGGCCGGCACGGGCTGCGGGCGCCCCACGTCGAGCCCGACGGTGCGGCTCGCCGACGGAAGGGGCTCCATCGCCCGAGGCGTGAAGGTGGACCGCGTCCGCCAGCTCGTCCTCAAGGAGACGGAGTCGGATTCGGGCCCGCTGGAGGTGCTCGTCAATAACTCCAAGTACGAGGGGATGGAGTCGCCCAGCATCGCGGCCGAGTTTCCGCGGGACGGCGTGAGCGAGCTCCCCCGGGTTGGATCGACCGAGATCTGGGAGATCGCAAACCTGACCATGGACGCCCACCCGATGCACGTTCACCTGGTGCAGTTCCAGCTCATCGATCGGCGCCCGATCAAGGTGGACGAGTACCTCGACGCGTACGGAGCCGCCTTCGGGACCGGGCCGGTGCGGCTCCCCGCGGGCTGCGAGCGCGGCTCCATCTGCCCCGGCTACGGCCCTCCGCTGCGCTATGGCCAGCTCAACGCCGACGGCGCGCTGGGTGGGAATCCCGCCTTCGGTCCCTTTCTCGACCGGGACGACGCGATGGGCCCCTCCCGGCCGCCCGCGCCGGAGGAGTCCGGCTGGAAGGACACGGCCAAGGCGTATCCAGGCGAGGTGCTGCGCCTCGCGCTGCGCTGGGCTCCGACCGACACGGCCGTCGCCTCGGTCCAGCCGGGCTGGAACAGGTTCCCCTTCGACCCCACCAGCGGCCCGGGCTACGTGTGGCACTGCCACATCATCGACCACGAGGACAACGAGATGATGCGGCCGTACCGCGTGGTGCGCTGACGCCCGAAGCCGAGCGATCGCAGCGGGGTTGCGGGCGCCCTCCGGGGCGCCCGCGCTCGTCTGGAGCTGCCGGGCGCCCCGGCGCGTTCAGCAGCGCATCACAGGCGCGCTGCCGGCCGCCACCTCCTCGAAGAACCGCCCGGCCATCATGTGGAGCGACGAGAGCGCGCGCCCCAGGAGCTCGGCGCTCGGCCCACCGCGGTCGACGAGCGCCTCGAAGTGGAAGCGCACGACGGTGAAGCGCTCCGGGTCGATGATGGTCTTCGCCACCTTCCAGGCATCGTTCATCCGGTTGGCGGCGTCGAGGAGCCGGGCCGGTCCGCGCAGCTCGTCGGGCACGTCGCAGGCGAGGACCATCCCGAAGAAAGCGGGATCGCTCTCGTCCATGAACAAACGGTAAAGGCGGTCCTCCGCCTGGAAGGCGATCTCGGGGTACTCGTCGGCACTCTGGAGGAGCGGCCGGTAGCCGCGCGCGGCGAGCAGGTCCATCCATGGTTTGGCGAGCGACATAGGGTGCACCTTTCCGACAGCCAACCTGCTGGCTTCAATCTACGTCCCCGGCGGACAGGCACGGCCCGCGACAAGACGCCACGCCTGCCCCAGGAATCAGAAGGTCCCCTGGCCGTGGGACGAAAGTGGGGGGAGACACCCCCAAGGTCGGCCAAAGCGCTCGGGCTGGGGGCTGCTTAGCCTCCTTGGATGACCGCACGCCTCTCCCCCTCCGACCTGGAGGACCTCGCCCGCGCCCGGGAGCAGCTCGAGAACCCTGGCCTCGCCATGCGACTCGCGGAGCGCGCCGGTGCACCGGTGGAGGTCGTCCTCCGCCGCATGCCCTCGCGCGCCACCCGCCTGGTGCTCGCCGGCACCCAGAAGGCCCTGGATCGCACGCTGTCCGTGGCGCTCTCCTCCCTCGATGCCGCCACCCCCGGCAAGGCGCGCGACTGGCTGCACCGGGCCATGGTGGTGGGCAGCGGCTTCGCCGGCGGGGCGCTCGGCTTGCCCGGCCTGCTCCTCGAGCTGCCGGTCACGACCGCCCTCATGCTGCGCTCCATCGCCGATCACGCGCGGGCGCAGGGCGAGGATCTCTCCCTCCCGGAGGCACGCCTCGAGTGCCTGACGGTCTTCGCCTATGGTTCCCGCAGGTCGGACGAGGACCCCTCCCAAGCGCACTATTACGCGGTGCGGTCGGTGCTGGCGCGGCTGGTGGCGGATGCCTCGCAGTACGTGGGAGAGCGCGGCATCGCCACCGCCCTGGCCGACCACGCGGCGCCGTCGCTGGCGCGGCTGGTGGCGCGGGTGGCCGAGCGCTTCAGCATCACCGTCACCGACAAGGTCGCGACGCAGCTCGTCCCGCTCCTGGGCGCGATGGGCGGCGCAGCGGTGAACGCGCTCTTCCTGGAGCACTACCAGTCCACCGCTTCAGGCCACTTCACGGTCCGGCGCCTGGAGCGAAAGTACGGCGAGGACGCCGTGCGCGCGGCCTACGACGCGGTTTGACCCTCGCGCGGCGCGCGCGGGGCCACGCGGCGGGCTCTCCTATCGGTCACGTGAGCGAGAGCGCAAGCTGGTGCTGCCGCGGGTCGAGGCCGCGGAGCACCGCCGCCCCGTGCCGGCCAGCCCGCTCGCAGGCCTCCACGGGATCCAGCCCGGCCGCGGCGTAGAAGGTGAGCGCTCCGGCGAAGCTGTCCCCCGCTCCGTAGGCGCCGCCCCCGCTCACGGTGGGTGATGGTGGCGCCGGGAAGCGGCGCGCGCCCGCGGCGGTGTAGACCGACCCTCCGGCCGCGCCCTCGGTGAGGACGAGCGCGCCGGGCGGGACGGGATAGTCCTCGAGCGAGCTCGCCTCGCGCGGGTCGAGCGCGCTCCCCACGACGAGGTCGGCCCGCACGCCCGACGCGACCAGTGCCTCGCGCCGCCGCGCGGTGACGACGAGGAGCCGGGCCCTCCTCGCGAGCCTCAGCAGCGCCGGATCCTGCGCAGTGAAGTAGGCGGCGTCGCAGAGAGCGAGGAGGTCCCAGGGCAGCCTGTCCTCCGCGGTGGGGTGCAGCGGCTCCCCGACCACCACGATGGTGCGCTCTCCGTCGGGCGTGATGAGCACCAGGTCGCGGGTGTGAGGCATCGCGCGCTCGGCCGCGTGGACGTGCCCGCCGCTGCGCCGGAGCTCCACCTCGACGTCGTGCGCGGGCTCGTCGTCCCCGAGCGCGGTGAAGAAATGCGCCTCCACCGGCCCGTGGACGAGCTGGCTGAAGGCGAGGCCCCCGCCCCCGCCCGGCAGAAACCGAGGGTCCTCGAGATGCGCGATGCCGCCGGGCAGGGGCACGGCCGGAACGCGCCCCAGCGTGACGTGCTCGACGTGGCCCAGCACCGCGATGCGCAGCAGCCTCGCCATCGTCATCTCCCCTGCGGCGCGGGCGGCGGCGCCAGCTCTTCCAGTCGCTCGCGCCGCAGCGCCAGGAGCTCGCGCATGACGATCTGCCCGGCAGCGGCGACGGGCACCGCGATGATGGCCCCCGGGACGCCCATGAACTCGGCCAGGAAGAGGATGGCGAGCAGGGTGACGAGCGGGTTGATGTCCACCGTGCGGCGGAAGATGAGCGGGGCGAGGACGTTGCCCTCGAGCTGCCCGTAGAGGACGAAGTAAATGCCGACCGCGAGCGCCTTCAGGCCTCCGCCGGTGACGAGCACGAAGAACGTGATGGTGGTGCCCGCGACGAGCGGACCGGC
This sequence comes from Myxococcales bacterium, assembly GCA_038320275.1. Lineage (GTDB taxonomy): Bacteria > Myxococcota > Myxococcia > Myxococcales > Anaeromyxobacteraceae > Anaeromyxobacter_A. Next base: position 28,781 of record JBBQEB010000015.1, read on the forward strand.
GTAGGGGATGAGGCTGGAGGTTCCGGAGAGCACGCCCAGCGGCAGGAAGAACGGCACGTGCAGCACGGCGAGCACGGTGGTGGTGAGGGTGGCGTTGATGGCGCAGATGCCGAGCAGGCCGCCCAGGTAGCCGCCCACCGATTGATAGACCTTTCTGGCCACGCGCCGGTACCGCTCGCGCGCGGAGGGCACCGCCTCCGCCAGCGCCGCCTGCACGATCTCGCCGCCGAAGACGAGCATGAACACGGCGAGGAAGAGGAAGGCGAGGAGGCCGGCCACGCCGGTGAGGGCGCCGCTCAGCGCGGTGAGCACCGGGGCGACCGCATGGGTGGCGGAGGGCGCGGCCTGCCTGACCTGCGCCTCGATGTCGAACTGCCGGTCGAGGCGGATGAAGAGGGGCAGGGCGTGCAGCTTCTTCCAGAGCGCGGGCGCCTCCGCCACGAGCGCCTTGCCCTGGCTGGCGATGGGCGGGATGAGCAGGAAGCCGAAGCCGACCACCGCCGCGAGGAGGAGGACGAGCACCACCGCGATGGCGAGCCCGCGCCGGAGCCCACGGCGGGTGAAGACGGTCACCGCGTGGTCGAGGGCGACGGCAGCCATGGCGCCGCCCACGGTGAGGATGACGGACACCCGCGTCTCGATGAGGAACTCGACCAGCGCGGCGACGCCCACCAGGCAGAAGGCGACCGTGAAGACGGTCTTGGGGCTCACCTGCGACGGACGGTGAACGAGCGGCTCAGGGGCGGGGGCCTCGGCGGGCTCGGGATCGTACATCGGCAAGGTTTACCCTCCGGAAAGGAGACGCGCCGCGTCTCCCGGCGTGTCCACGTCGTGCTCTGCCTCGGGACAGGGCACGCCGACGGTGGAGGGGGACTCGCGCAGGAGCTCCCGCGCGCCGCGGTCGCCCCGCAGGCGGAGGAGCTCGGGGAAGAGCTCTGCCCCGAGCACGGCCGGCACCCCCAGCGTGCCACCGTACGCCGAGGCGGCCGCGCCGCTCCCGCGCTGCTGGAACGCGCCGACGAGCCGCCGCAGATGCGCCGCTTCGACGCGGGGCTGGTCGCAGGTGGCGAGGAGCACCGCCGTGGCTTCCGGGGCGAGCTGGCGGAGCCGCTCCACCCCGCAGCGGATGGAGCTCGCCATGCCCTCGGGCCAGTCGGGGTTGCGCACCACCACCGCTCCGGACCCGGCCAGCGCCGCCTCCATGGCATCCGCTTCCGCGCCGACGACGACCACCACCGGCGCGCACCCGGCCGCCGCCGCCGCCGCCGCCGCGCGCGTCACGAGGGGCACACCGCCCGCGAGGAGAAGCCCCTTGGGCGTCCCCAGCCGGGCGGAACCGCCCGCCGCCAGGATCACCGAGCCGGGTGGAGGCCTCGCCATCACGGGAGGCCCGCGGCCCGCGGGTGAATGGGCGAGGAGCGGGTGGAGAGCGGCGCTGCGCTCCCGCCGGCGAGCACGGCCTGGACCTCCCCGACGATCGACAGCGCAATCTCCTCCGGTCCCTCCGCGCATAGGTCGAGCCCCACCGGCGCGCGCAGCCGAGCCGCCAGCCCGTCCGGGAGCTTCAGGTCGCGGAGGAGCCGGTCGGTGCGGGACCGCGGTCCGAGGATGCCGACGTAGGGCGCGGGCGAGGCGAGGGCGGCCCGCAGATACCCCGCGTCCTCCACGAGATTGTGCGTCATGACCACGGCGGCCGATCGCGGGCCGAGCACCACCTCGCGTGCCGCCTCGCCAGGACCGCAGATCACCACCGCGTCGGCAGCCTCCAGCGCTGCGCGCAGCGTGGGCCCCCGGCGGCTCGCCACCACCACCGAGCGCCACCCCAGCGACCGCGCCAGCTCGACGAGTGGCGCCACGTCGTAACCACTGCCGAAGACGACCAGTTCGGGCGGGGGCGCCAGGCGCTCGGCGAAGGCCTCCAGCCGTCCGCCCGCAAGGAGCTCCTCGACGCGGCTCTCTCCGGCGGCCAGGGCGCGCTCCGCGAGGCCTCGCAGAGCCGCGGCGGCGGGCGCGGAGGCCTCCAGCGTCATCGCCGGCGCGCTCCCGGGCGCGAGCAGGAGCCTGTCTCCAGGGTGCGCTCCGGTGTTCGGTTCGGCCCGGAACACCGTGGCGAGCACGCCCGGCTCCCGCCTCGCCAGCCGCTCGCGGACGAACTGGATGGGATCGAGCGGCCCCGCCGGCCCCAGCCGCTCCAGGAGGACGTGGACGATGCCGTTGCAGCCGAGCCCGAAGCTCCACGCCACGCCCTCGTCCGGGGTGGTGGAGTCGTAGGTCACGAGGGCCGGCGCTCCGGAGGCGGTGCGCCACCATGCCTTGGCGACGAGGTCGCGCTCCAGGCAGCCGCCGCTGATCGCTCCGGCGAGCCAGCGCTCCTCGGACAGGAGGAGGCGCGCGCCGGGGCGCCGGTAGGTGGAGCCCTCGACCTTCACCACGGTCGCGAGGAGCAGCCCCTCGCCGCGCGCGCGCGCCTGGGTCGCGGCTTCCAATACGGTGACGAGCTCGCGCACGTGAACGGTCCCTCACCCCTCTGCGGCGGGCTCGCGCCAGCAGGGGCGGCCGCTCCTGCAACCGTGGGGATGGGCGAGCCCGTCGTCCGGCCCGGCCGCCTCCATGGTCGCGAGGCACCAGTAGCCCACCACCGGCGAGTCGCCACTGTGCCAGTCGTCATCGCTTCCCATGGCCCGCCCGTAAGCGCCGCGGCTGCGCAGGAAGAAGCAGGGGGGCGCGCTCATCCCGCGATCCCGGCGGCGGCGAGGAGGGCCCTGCGGCCCGCCACCTCGAGCAGCGGAACCTTGTAGCCGTTCATGGCGAGGGGCGTCGCCCTGGCGAGCTCCGCCCGCAGCGCCGCAGCGGCGCTCTCGGCTGTCACGGCGCGCCCTGTCAGCATCGCTTCCGCCACCCGCGCGCGCCACGGCGTGGGAGCGGCCGCGCCCAGGACCACGGACGCGCGGGTGCAGGTACCGCTTCGCAGGGTGAGCGCCACCGCCGCCTCGGCCACCGGCCAGTCGGCGGACTCGCGCTCGCCCAGCTTCACGTAGGCCGACCGCGCGCCTTCCTCCGGCGCCGGCACCAGGATCTGCGTCAGGATCTCGCCCGGACCGAGCACGTGCTCGCGCGTCACGTCCACCTCCGGCGACAGGAAGAGCTGCGCCACGTCGAGCTCCCGCCGCACCCCTCCAGGCCCGGTGAGGGCCACCCGGGCGCCCAGCGCGAGCAGCGCCGTCGCGAGCGCCGATGGGTGGACGATGGCGCAGATGTGGTTGTCGAGCACCGCGTGATAGGGGTTCTGTCCACCCTGCGCGAAGCAGAGCTCGCCCCCCTTTCGCAGGCAGTGGAACTCGACCGAGCGGAAGTACCAGCAGCGCGGGCGCTGGAGCAGGTTGCCGCCGGCGGTGGCCTGGTTGCGGATCTGGGGTGTCGCCGCGTGCCCGGCGGCGTCCGCCAGGGCCGGGTAGCGCTCGCGCAGGCGCGGGTGCGTCGCGAGGGCGGAGAGCGTGACGAGCGGCCCGATGGCGACGCCGCCCTCCCCCTCCTCCACCCGGTCGAGCCCCGGCACGGAGCGGAGGTTCACGAGGCGCGCCGGCGCGTCGAGCCCCTCCTTCAACCGGTCCATCAGGTCGACGCCGCCCGCCTTCACGAGAGCCCCGCCGCGGGCCTCGCCGGCCGCCTCGTCCACGCTGCGCGCATCGACCCAGCCGAAGGCCTTCATCGCGGCGCCGCCTTTCGGCCGCCGGTCGCCAGCGCGGCGAGGACGCGGGCCGGGGTCATGGGTAGCTCGCGCATCCGCACCCCGATGGCGTTGTAGATCGCGTTCGCGAGGGCGGCGGCGGTGGGCACGATGGCGGGCTCGCCGATGCCGCCCGCGTCGGTGGAGGATCGCCCCCGGTAATCCTCGATGAGGTGCACCTCGATGCGCGGCACCTCGCGCGGCCCCAGGATCTTGTAGCTCTCGAGGTTCGGATTCACCATCCGTCCGGTGTGGGGATCGAGCCTGCGTTCCTCGTACAGCGCGTAGGACAGGCCCTGCAGGATCCCTCCGTTCACCTGGCTCTCGACGCCGAGCGGGTTCATGGGGCGCCCGCAGTCGTGCACCGCCACCACCCGCTCCACCCGCACCAGGCCGGTGTCGGTGTCCACTGCCACCTCGACGAACTGCACCCCGCCGTACCCCTTCACGACCGCCGCGCCGGGCGGCGGCGCGTAGTCGGGCGTGCGCTTCGCGACCGCGGTGAGGGCGCCGGCCTTCATGAGCCGCGCGGCCCGGGACAGCGGCAGCCGGCGCGCGGGCGAGGAGCGCACGTAGACGAAGCCTCCCTCCGCCGCGAGCTCCGCCGGCGTGGCGCGGAGCTTCGGCGCGGCGAGCTCGAGGAGCTGGCGCTTCACCTCCGCGGCGGCGTTCCGGGCCGCCGGGGTGATGGAGGCGGTGGTGACGCTGCCGCCCGAGTTGGGACCGCGCGGGAACAGGGTGTCCCCGATGCGGATGGTCACCTCGCCGGCAGGGACGCCAAGCTCCTCGCCCACTGTTTGCGCCAGCACGGTCCGGGTGCCCGTGCCGATGTCCTGCACCCCCGAGCGCAGCTCCACCTTTCCGTCGCGGCCGAGCCGGACCTCGCACGAGCTCTCCAGGGAGACGTGGCGCGGCCAGAACGCCTGCGCGACGCCCAGCCCTCGCTTCACCGGTCCTCGCTCCGACCCGGGCGGCCGCCGGCGGGACCAGCCGAACTTCTCCGCGCCGATGCGCCGCTGCTCCCTGCGCGCGAGCGCGCCCGACTCCACCTGGGTATCGATGCGCTCCCTGAGCGCGAGAGGGTCCATGCCGAGCCGCTCGGCCAGCTCGTCCATCACCTGCTCGAGCCCGAACGCGCCCGGCGGGAAGCCCGGGGCGCGGAAGGCGGTGCCGGGGCCGGCGTGCACGAAGACGTCGTACTGCTCGCTCGAGAAGCTGGGGCAGGCGTACATCCGCTCGGCGAAGCTCCCCACCCCGGCGCCGGTGGCGACGCCGGCCGTGCCCACGCTGCGCAGCTGGATGGCGGTGAGCGTCCCGTCGCGCTTCGCGCCCACCCTGAGGGTCTGCGTGGTCGCGGGCCGGTTGCCGGCAGACTGGTGCTCCTCGGCGCGGTCGAGCATGAGCCGCACCGGCGCGCCGGTCTTTCGGGAGAGCAGCGCGGCGAGGAGGCCGTAGCTCCCCGCGCCGAACTTCGCGCCAAAGCCGCCCCCCATGTACTCGGTGATGACGCGGATGTTGGCCTTGGGCAGGCCGAGCGTCGCGGCGAGCTCGTCCTGGACGGAGGCGGTGCCCTGCGTCGAGGCCCACACCGTGAGCCCGTCGCGCTTCCAGTGCGCGACCACGCCGTGCGTCTCCAGCGCGGAGTGCGTCTGCACCTGCGTCCGGAACTCCCCCTCAACCACCACCTCCGCCTCGGCGAGACCCTTCGCGACGTCGCCCCGCGCGGAGCGGGAAGGGCCGCGCACGTTGCCGTTCATGCCGAGGCCCGAGGCCGCTCCGCCTCCTCCGGCGCTGCCGCCCATGTCCACCGGCCCCGGGTAGACGATGGGGGCCGAAGCCTCCTGCGCCCGGGCGAGATCGATGGTGAAGGGCAGCACCTCGTACTCCACCCGCACCAGCGCCCGGATCTCCTCGGCGGCGGCGGGGCTCACGGCGGCGACCGCGCCGATGGGCTGCCCCACGTAGCGCAGGACCGGGAAGCGGGAGTGCAGCTCCTGCTTCGGATCGCGCAGGTGCGCCTGGCCGATGGGGCGGTCGAGGAGCTCGACGCCGCGAAAGCCGGAGTGGCGCTCCGCTGCGGAGCTGTCGATCGCGGTGATGCGCGCGTGGGCGTGGGGCGAGCAGAGGCGGCGGGCCCAGAGCATGCCGGGCGGCTTCACGTCGGAGGTGTAGAGCGCGCGCCCGGTCACCTTGGCGAGGCCGTCCACCCGCCGCGTGGGCTTGCCCACCACCTTCAGCTCCGCGTTGGGAGGCCACGGCGGTGGCTCGCCCGGGGGAAGTGGACGCTCCTCGGTGCGGAGGTCCGCGCCGGGGATGCCGATGGGGAACCTTCCCGTCTGCGGACCGCGATCGCTCTCGGCCATCCCTCACCTCCCGGCGCGCCGCGTGCTGGCGGCGGCCAGCGTCGCGGCGAAGACCTTGGGGTACGTGCCGCAGCGGCACAGGTTGCCGCTCGTCGCCGCCTTCACGTCGTCGAGGGTGGGGTTCGGGTTCCGCACGAGAAGCGCGGCGCAGCTCAGCACCATGCCGGGCGTGCAGAAGCCGCACTGCAGGGCATCGTGCGCCACGAAGGCCTCCTGCAGAGGGTGGAGCCGGTCGCCCTCGGCGAGCCCCTCGATGGTAGTGACCTTGCGCGTTCCCACGTCCAGCGCGAAGGTCATGCAGGAGCTCACGGGCTCGCCGTCGAGCAGGACCGTGCAGGCGGAGCACGCGCCGCGGTCGCAACCGATCTTCGTGCCGGTGAGCCCGAGGTTCAGCCGGAGCGCCTCGGCCAGCGTGGCCCGTGGCTCGAGCTCGAGGCGATGCCGCGCGCCATTCACCCAGAGCACGACCGGTACGGCCCCAGGCCCGAGCGCGCTGCGTGCCTCGGCGGGTGCCGGGGCGGCCCTGGCGCGCGCCGCCGCAGCGGCCGCAGCCGCTCCCAGCGCCGTGTACGAGAAGAACTCGCGGCGCGTGGTGCGCCAGGCCCAGGATCTCGGATCGGCGGGGTCGTTCGTTCGGGGCTGCGGCCGCTCGCCGGCGCCCTCGACCCTGCCACTCTCATCGCCCGCGGCTTCGTCCTCGCGCGACATGCACCCTCCGTCAGGCTGCTGCGGCGGCCCTCAGATCGGCCGGCGACACGTTCCGCGCGTTGGCGAAGCCCACCACGTACCGCCCGTCGCGGATGCGCAGCGCCACCAGGTCGAAGTCGCCCAGCTCGAAGGTGATCTCACTGTCCGGGAAGCGGGCCAGGAAGGCCGCCTTGCCGGTCTCGCGCCCCGGGCTTCCGCGCTCCTGCACCTCGGCCACCCCGTTGAGCGTCAGCCTCGGAACCTGGAGCGGATCGCTCGCCGGATCGTCCGGTGCATGGATGAGCGCCGAGAATGCCGCGCCCGTCCCGAGCCCCTTGGAATGGCGGGCGAGCTGCGACACGTGGACGTAGGCGGTGGAGAAGTCCTTCGACAGCGCGAAGGGCAGCAGCCCGACGTACGGCGCCCCGTCCACCAGCACGCCCGCGGACAGCACGCGCACCTCGGTGAGCAGCTTCTTCAGGAGGGCGGCGTCGTCCGTGTCCATGCCCCGCCTTGTAATCGACGGGGCTGGCAGGTGCCGATATTCACCGGGGCGTCCTCGCCCACCCGTGTCCTCGCTCGATCGCCAGCCATCCGGACCCGTCCTCTCCGTCACCGGGCTGCGCCGCCTCTACGGCGAAGCGGTGGCGGTGGACGGGATCTCCTTCGAGGTGCGCCCGGGCGAGATCGTCGGATTGCTCGGCCCCAACGGCGCGGGCAAGAGCACCACCATCCACATGCTGCTGGGAGTGCTCGCGCCCACCGCCGGGACGGTCCGGGTGGACGGCGTCGATCTCGGCCAGGACCGCTCCCGCGCCCTCGGGCGGACGAGCTTCTCCGCCGTGTACGCGCCCTTGCCGGGCAACCTCACGGTCCGCCAGAACCTGCGCTTCTTCGGGCTCCTCTACGGGGTGCGCGACCTCGCCTCCCGGATCGACGAGGTCATGGAGGTCACGGAGCTCACCCGCTTCGCCGGCGTGAAGTGCGGCGTGCTCTCCTCCGGCGAGGCGGCCAGGGTGGGGCTCGCGAAGGCGCTCCTCAACCACCCCCGCCTGCTCCTCCTCGACGAGCCCACCGCCTCCCTCGACCCCGCCACCGCGCGCGAGCTGCGCGCCGTGCTGCGGGCGCTGGTGGCGAGCGACGGCGGCCCCGGCGTGCTCTGGACCTCGCACAACATGCTGGAGGTGGAGGAGGTGTGCGACCGCGTCTTGTTCCTCGCCCGGGGTCGCATCCTGCTGGAGGGCGATCCCCGCCGGCTGCCGAGCCTGCACGGCAAGAGCTCGCTCGAGGAGCTGTTCATCACGGTGGCCCGCGAGCCTCTGACGCTGCGGGAGGGGTGAAGCCGCTGGTCAGGCTCATAGCGGAGACCATTCCGCGGAGCTCGAGCTGGATCGCCGGTCCCGCCTGTTCGCGCGTCCATCAAGCGACCCGCACTGTCAGAGTTGTGTGCGAGGATGTTCACGATGCGTCGCCCTCCCGCCCAAGACCCTGCCCGTGCCGCCGTGGCCAGGCAGGCCACCGGCGCGCGGGCGGTCGTGGCGCTGGAGCCGTTCACCTCGGCGGAGCTGGATGCGCTTTTCCGCGGCGGGGAGCCGGAGGCGGACATCTACGAGACGGTCCTGGCGCGGGCGGCGCGGGCGCGGGCGGCGGTGGACGTGGCGCTCGCGGAGGGCCTCCATGCGCTGCGCCAGGGCGATCGGCTACCTCAACTCGGCTGCCACCTCGACGACTACGCGCGCGAGGTGCTCGACCTGGGCAGGCGCGCGGCGGAGGAGCTGGCGAGATTGGGCCGCGAGCTGGGGATCCGGCCTCTGCTCCGCGAGGCGCTGCGGTCGGGCCGGGTCCGGCTG
>JBBQEB010000016.1:0-37354 GCA_038320275.1 Myxococcales bacterium
ACAAGTTCCTGCAGGCTGACGTGGCGCCCGAGAAGCGGGACGACACGGGACTTCAGGGCGTCTTCAAGTCGGTCTTCCCCATCAAGGACTTCAACGAGACGAGCTCGCTCGAGTTCGTCTCGTACCACCTGGAGAAGCCCAAGTACGACGTGGACGAGTGCCACCAGCGGGGCATGACGTACTCCGCGCCCATCAAGGTGATCGTCCGGCTGGTGGTGTGGGACAAGGACGAGGAGACCGGCGCGCAGTCCATCCGCGACGTCAAGGAGCAGGAGGTCTACTTCGGCGAGATCCCGCTCATGACCGAGAACGGGACCTTCATCATCAACGGGACCGAGCGCGTGGTGGTCTCGCAGCTCCACCGGTCCCCGGGCGCGTTCTTCGACCACGACAAGGGCAAGAGCCACTCGTCGGGCAAGATCCTCTTCAACGCGCGCATCATCCCCTACCGCGGCTCCTGGATCGACTTCGAGTTCGACCACAAGGACCTGCTCTACGTCCGCATCGACCGCCGCAGGAAGCTGCCCGCCACGGTGCTGTTGCGCGCGTTGGGCGCGGTTCCGGACACGGCCAAGAAGGACCCGGTCGACTTCCGCGGCACGAGCGAGGAGATCCTCAAGTACTACTACGACACCGAGGTCATCCGCATCGAGGGCAAGGGGCGGTTCGAGAAGGACGTGAACCCCGAGCTGCTCAAGGGTCAGCGCGCCACGCGCGACATCAAGGACCCCAAGACGGGTGAGGTGATCGTCAAGAAGAACCGCAAGTACACCGAGAGCGCGATCAAGAAGCTCGTCGCCGCCAAGCTCAGGTCGCTCCCCGTCGAGCCGGAGGAGGTCTACACCAAGATCTCCGCCGAGGACGTGGTGGACGAGACCACGGGCGAGGTGCTCCTCGAGGTGAACGAGGAGGTCACCGAGGAGAAGCTGGAGGAGCTGCGCAAGCGCGAGATCGTGCAGGTGCGCGTGCTCTTCATCGACAACCTGAACGTGCTGCCGTCGCTCCGCGACACGCTGATGACCGACAAGATCGCCACCCCGGAGGAGGCGATCATGGAGATCTACAAGCGCCTTCGCCCGGGCGATCCGCCGACCCCGGAGACGGCCACGAATCTGTTCGTGAACCTCTTCTTCAACGCCGAGCGGTACGACCTGTCCAAGGTCGGCCGGCTGAAGCTCAACTACAAGTTCGGGATCGACGAGCCCCTCGACAACCAGGTGCTCACGAAGCGCGACGTCCTCGAGGTGGTGCGCTTCCTCATCGACCTCAAGAACGGCAAGCCCAACAAAGACATCGACGACATCGACCACCTCGGCAACCGCCGCGTGCGCGCGGTGGGCGAGCTGCTCGAGAACCAGTACCGGATCGGTCTCGTCCGGATGGAGCGCGCGATCAAGGAGCGCATGAGCCTCCAGGAGATCGAGACGCTCATGCCGCACGACCTCATCAACGCGAAGCCGGACACGGCGGTCATCAAGGAATTCTTCGGGTCCTCGCAGCTCTCGCAGTTCATGGACCAGACGAACCCGCTCTCGGAGGTCACCCACAAGCGCCGGCTCTCGGCGCTGGGGCCGGGCGGCCTCACGCGGGAGCGCGCCGGCTTCGAGGTGCGCGACGTCCATCCGACGCACTATGGCCGCATCTGCCCCATCGAGACGCCGGAAGGGCCGAACATCGGCCTCATCGCGTCGCTCTCCACGTACGCCCGTGTGAACGAGTACGGCTTCGTGGAGACGCCCTACCGGAAGGTCGAGAAGGGCAGGGTGACCGACCAGGTCTCGTTCTACTCCGCGCTGGAGGAGGAGAAGCACACCATCGCGCAGGCGAACGCGCCGGTGGACCGGAAGGGGACCTTCCTCGGGAACGTCGTCTCCTGCCGCATGCACGGTGAGTTCGTGCAGGCGAAGCCGGAAGACGTCGATCTCATGGACGTCTCGCCGAACCAGCTCGTGTCCGTGGCGGCCTCGCTCGTTCCGTTCCTCGAGAACGACGATGCGAACCGCGCGCTGATGGGCTCCAACATGCAGCGGCAGGCGGTTCCGCTCCTGCGCACCCGCTCGCCGCTGGTGGGCACCGGCATCGAAGCCATCGTGGCGCGCGACTCCGGCGTCACCGTGGTCGCGAAGCGGGACGGCGTCGTCCAGTCCGTCGACGCGGGGCGCATCGTGGTGAAGGCGGACGTGGCGACCTCGACCACCGACGTGGCGAACGAGGTCGACATCTACAACCTCGTGAAGTACCAGCGGTCGAACCAGAACACCTGCATCAACCAGAAGCCCATCGTGAAGCCTGGCGAGCGGGTGAAGAAGGGTGACGTGATCGGCGACGGGCCGGCCACCGAGATGGGCGAGCTCGCGCTCGGCCAGAACGTGGTCGTCGCCTTCATGCCGTGGCAGGGCTACAACTTCGAGGACTCCATCCTGCTCTCGGAGCGCCTCCTCAAGGAGGACGTCTACACCTCGATCCACATCGAGGAGTTCGAGTGCATCGCGCGCGACACGAAGCTCGGCAAGGAGGAGATCACGCGCGACATCCCGAACGTCGGCGAGGAGGCCCTCAAGGATCTCGACGAGTCCGGCATCATCCGCATCGGCGCGGAGGTGAAGCCGGGGGACATCCTCGTCGGCAAGATCACGCCGAAGGGTGAGACGCAGCTGTCGCCCGAGGAGAAGCTGCTCCGGGCCATCTTCGGCGAGAAGGCGGGCGACGTCCGCGACTCGTCGCTGCGCGTGCCGCCGGGCGTCTCGGGAACGGTGATCAACGCCAAGGTCTTCTCCCGCAAGGGCGTCGACAAGGACGAGCGGGCCAAGGCCATCGAGGAGATGGAAGAGGCGAAGCTGCTCAAGGATCAGAACGACGAGATCCGCATCATCCAGGACTCGGCGTTCGGGAAGATTCGCAAGCTGCTCCTGGGCAAGGAGGTCGCGGGGCGACTGGTGGATGACGCTGGCGGGCAGCTCCTCAAGAAGGGCGACGTCCTCACGGACGAGCTGCTGGACATGGTTCCTCAGCGGTACTGGGGCGAGATCGCTGCCCCCACGGACGTTCAGGACAAGGTCCGCAAGGTGGTCCAGAACTTCGAGGAGCAGCGCGAGCTCATCAAGCTGCTCTTCGGGGAGAAGATCGGGCGGCTGAAGAAGGGCGACGAGCTGCCCCCGGGCGTCATCAAGATGGTGAAGGTCTACGTCGCCATCAAGCGCAAGCTGGCGGTGGGCGACAAGATGGCCGGACGCCACGGCAACAAGGGCGTCGTCTCCCGCGTGCTGCCCGAGGAGGACCTGCCCTATCTCGAGGACGGAACGCCGGTGGACATCGTCCTCAACCCCCTCGGCGTGCCCTCGCGCATGAACGTGGGACAGATCCTCGAGACGCACCTCGGCTGGGCGGCGCTCAACGTCGGCAAGCGCATCGAGGAGATGATCGAGAAGCGCTACGGGCCGGAGCAGATCCGCAAGGGGCTGAAGAAGGTCTTCTCCCCGGACGACGTCCGCACGGCGCACATCGCCGCCATGCTCGAGGAGGTCCCGGACAAGGAGCTTCCCAAGCTCGCGCAGAAGTTCATGCGTGGCGTGCACGTGGCCACGCCGGTCTTCGACGGGGCGCACGAGGAGGAGATGACCGCGCTCCTCGAGGCCGGCGAGTGCACCATGCAGTCGGTGCTCTTCGACGGGCGCACCGGCGAGGCGTTCGACAACGACGTCACCGTCGGCGTCATGTACATGCTCAAGCTGCACCACCTCGTGGACGAGAAGATCCACGCCCGCAGCATCGGCCCGTACTCGCTCGTCACCCAGCAGCCGCTGGGCGGCAAGGCGCAGTTCGGCGGGCAGCGCCTGGGCGAGATGGAGGTGTGGGCGATGGAGGCCTACGGCGCCGCCTACTCGCTCCAGGAGTTCCTCACCGTGAAGTCCGACGACGTGGTGGGCCGCACGCGCATGTACGAGGCCATCGTCAAGGGCGAGAACACGCTGGAGTCGGGTCTGCCCGAGTCCTTCAACGTCCTCATCAAGGAGCTGCAGAGCCTCGCGCTCGACGTCGAGCTCCTCGAGTCTCCCGAGGCGCAGCGCGAGCGCGAGCTCCAGGAGGCCGCGGCCACGGCCGGCGACCCGCTGGCGCCGAAACCGCAGGAGAAGAAGACGGCGTGAGGCTGGGGTCTCGGTAGCCGGGCGGGGCCCCGCGGAGCGGGGAGGGGCGAGGGCGCTGCCCTCGAACGAAAGGTACAAAGGGAACCATGAAGGACATCTTCAATTTCTTCGAGAAGCCGAAGGACCCGCTGTCGTTCTCCGCCATCCGGATCTCGCTCGCCAGCCCGGACAAGATCCGTCAGTGGTCGCACGGCGAGGTGAAGAAGCCGGAGACGATCAACTACCGCACCTTCAAGCCGGAGCGGGACGGGCTCTTCTGCGCGAAGATCTTCGGCCCGGTGAAGGATTACGAGTGCAACTGCGGCAAGTACAAGCGCATGAAGCACCGCGGCGTCGTCTGCGAGAAGTGCGGCGTCGAGGTGATCCAGTCCAAGGTCCGGCGCGAGCGGCTCGGCCACATCACCCTCGCCACCCCGGTGGCTCACATCTGGTTTCTCAAGTCGCTGCCATCCCGCATCGGCAACCTGCTGGACATCACGCTGAAGGACCTGGAGAAGGTTCTTTACTGTGAGTCGTACATCGTCATCGACCCCAAGGAGACCACCCTCGTCCGCGGTGAGCTGCTCTCCGAGGACCGCTACGGCAAGCTCCTGGAGGAGCTCGGCGACGAGGCGTTCCTGGCCGGCATGGGCGGCGAGGCCGTGCTGCAGCTCCTCCGCGCCATCGACATCAACCCCCTGTCCGAGCAGCTCCGCGGGGAGATGAAGGAGGCGACGAGCGACGCCAAGCGGAAGAAGATCGCGAAGCGGCTCAAGGTGGTGGACGCCTTCCGCGAGTCGAGCAACAAGCCCGAGTGGATGATGCTGGAAGTCATTCCGGTCATCCCGCCCGACCTGCGCCCGCTGGTGCCGCTCGACGGCGGCCGGTTCGCGACGTCCGATCTGAACGACCTGTACCGCCGCGTCATCAACCGCAACAACCGCCTCAAGCGGCTCCAGGAGCTCAACGCCCCCGACATCATCATTCGCAACGAGAAGCGGATGCTGCAGGAGGCGGTGGACGCCCTCTTCGACAACGGGCGTCGTGGAAAGACCATCACCGGGCCGAACAAGCGCCCGCTGAAGTCGCTGTCCGACATGCTGAAGGGCAAGCAGGGCCGATTCCGGCAGAACCTGCTCGGAAAGCGCGTCGACTACTCCGGCCGCTCCGTGATCGTGGTCGGCCCCGAGCTGAAGCTGCATCAGTGCGGGCTTCCGAAGATCATGGCCCTCGAGCTCTTCAAGCCGTTCATCTACAACAAGCTCGAGGAGAAGGGGTACGTCACCACCATCAAGAGCGCGAAGAAGATGGTGGAGAAGGAGCGCCCCGAGGTCTGGGACATCCTCGACGAGGTGATCCGCGAGCACCCGGTGCTCCTCAACCGCGCGCCGACGCTCCACCGCCTGGGCATCCAGGCGTTCGAGCCGGTGCTCATCGAGGGCAAGGCCATCCAGCTCCACCCGCTCGTCTGCACCGCGTTCAACGCGGACTTCGACGGCGATCAGATGGCCGTGCACGTCCCGCTCTCCATCGAGGCTCAGATGGAGGCTCGCGTGCTCATGATGAGCACGAACAACATCCTGTCCCCTGCGCACGGCAAGCCCATCATCGTGCCGAGCCAGGACATCGTACTCGGCGTGTACTACATGACCCGGGAGCGCGCCTTCGCGAAGGGCGAGGGAAAGATCTTCGCGTCGCCGCAGGAGGTCCGGGCCGCCTACGATCAGGGCGAGGTCGATCTCCAGGCCAAGATCACGGTCCGGTTGGACGGCAAGCGCATCGACACCACCGTCGGGCGCGTGCTGCTCTTCGACATCGTCCCGAAGCGGCTGTCCTTCGACGACATCAACAAGGTGATGGACAAGAAGCAGCTGCAGAACCTCATCGACCTCACCTACCGGCTCTGCGGCGAGAAGGAGACGGTGCTGCTGGCCGACCGGGTGCGCTCCCTCGGCTACGGAAACGCCACGCGCGCCGGCATCTCCATCGCGCTCTCCAACATGCGCATCCCGAGGAAGAAGGCGGAGCTCCTCGGCAAGGCAGCCGGCGAGGTCACCGAGATCGAGACGCAGTACACCGAGGGTCTCATCACCAAGGGCGAGCGATACAACAAGGTGATCGACATCTGGGCGCAGGTCACCGACGAGGTGGCCCGGGAGATGATGACCGACATCGGGACGGAGACCGCCACCGGGATCGGCAAGGATGGAAAGCCCGAGGAGCGGCGCCAGCCCTCTTTCAACCCCATCTACCTCATGGCCGACTCGGGGGCGCGAGGGTCCGCGCAGCAGATCCGGCAGCTCGCCGGGATGCGCGGCCTCATGGCCAAGCCCTCCGGCGAGATCATCGAGACGCCCATCACGGCGAACTTCCGCGAGGGGCTCAACGTTCTCGAGTACTTCATCTCGACGCACGGCGCCCGCAAGGGCCTCGCCGACACCGCCCTCAAGACCGCCAATTCCGGCTACCTCACGCGCCGCCTGGTGGACGTCGCGCAAGACGCCATCATCACCGAGTACGACTGCGGCGCGATGGACGGCATCACCCTCGGCTCGCTGGTCGAGGGGGGCGAGATCATCGAGCCCATGGGCGAGCGCATCCTGGGGCGCGTTGCGCTCGAGGACATCGTCGATCCCTTCTCGGCGGCCGAGCTGGTCAAGGCGAACGAGGAGATCGACGAGGGCAAGGTCAAGGCCATCGAGAACGCGGGCATCGACCGGGTCCGCATCCGTTCGGTGCTCACCTGCCAGGCGCGGCGCGGCATCTGCGTCGAGTGTTACGGGCGCGATCTCGCCCGCGGGCGCAAGGTGAACATCGGCGAGGCGGTGGGCGTCATCGCGGCGCAGTCCATCGGCGAGCCGGGCACCCAGCTCACCATGCGGACGTTCCACATCGGAGGCGCCGCCTCACGGCGTGCGGAGCAGTCCACAGTCGAGAACCGGAACCCGGGCCTCGTGAAGTTCGTCAACGTGAACACGGCCATGAAGAAGGACGGCACGCTCATCGTGATGAACCGGAACGGCGAGATCATCGTCACCGACGAGCAGGGGCGCGAGCGCGAGCGGTACGGCATCGTGTACGGCGCGCGGATGCTGGTGAAGACCGGGCAGCGCATCGAGGGCGGGACGCTCCTCGCAGAGTGGGACCCCTACTCGATGCCCATCATCACCGAGGTGGCCGGCACGGTGAAGTTCGGTGACGTCATCGACGGCGTCACGATGACGGAGCAGATCGACGAGGTCACCGGCCTCGCGCGCAAGGTCATCATCTCCTCCCGGAACGCCGACGCGCGCCCGCGCGTGTCGATCAAGGACGAGAAGGGCGAGACGAGGAACCTGCCCAACTCCGAGGCGCAGGCGCGCTACATGATGCCGGAGGGCGCCAACATCGTGGTGGCCGACGGCGACGAGGTGGACGCCGGCGAGATCATCGCCAAGATGCCGCGCGAGACCACCAAGACGAAGGACATCACCGGTGGTCTGCCCCGCGTCGCCGAGCTGTTCGAGGCACGCAAGCCCAAGGAGCACGCCGTCATCTCCGAGATCGACGGAGTGGTCGCGTTCGGCAAGGACACGAAGGGGAAGCGCAAGGTCGTCATCACGCCGGAGGTGGACGCGAAGCTCCGCCCCGATCTCGCGAAGGAGTACCTGATCGGCAAGGGCAAGCACATCAGCGTGCACCAAGGCGACCGCGTGCGCGCGGGCGAGGCGCTGATGGACGGCGCGGCCAACCCGCACGACATCCTGAAGGTGCTCGGCGAGAAAGAGCTGGCCCGCTACCTCGTGGACGAGGTGCAGGAGGTCTACCGGCTGCAAGGCGTGAAGATCAACGACAAGCACATCGAGACGATCGTCCGCCAGATGCTCCGTCGAGTCCGGATCGTGGACGTGGGCGACACCACCTTCCTCGCCGACGAGCAGGTGGAGAAGTTCGTCTTCGAGGAGGAGAACGAGAAGGTGATGCAGGGCGGGGGCAAGCCGGCACAGGGCGAGCCGCTCCTGCTCGGCATCACGAAGGCCTCGCTCTCCACCGAGTCCTTCATCTCGGCCTCCTCGTTCCAGGAGACGACGAAGGTGCTCACCGAGGCGGCCATCAGCGGCAAGATGGACCACCTCCGCGGCCTCAAGGAAAACGTCATCATGGGCCGCCTCATCCCGGCGGGAACGGGTCTCGGCGCCTACAAGCACCTCGACATCGAGGTCGAGACCCCGGTCGACGCCGTCGAGCAGGCCGAAGAGGCGCTGGCAGTGGGCGGGGACGACTGATAGACGGCCCTCCCATCGAACGGCCTCCGCCTCGGCGGGCGGCTCCGCGCTGAACGGGACGGGGGCGGCACCTTCTGGGTGCAGCCCCCGTCTTCTTCTCGCGCCCGACGGCGATTTCGGCGCAGGGTGCTCGGATCACTCGCCTGAAACAAGGACGGACGGTGAAGATCCTGATGCACGGGTGGCCCGCGATGCGCACCATGGGTCGTCTGAGCCCTTATGACCTGACCTCGTTGCCCACGGATCGCCCGAGACGCCTTGTCGTTGGACGGTTCATGGTTGACTTCATGAGTCCATGATCCTAACCTGACGTTACGTAACCCATCCAGGTGTGGAATTGCCTGAGCCGCAAGCAAAGGTGAGAGATGAGGACTGCTACCACCCAGCGCAGCAGCCGTGAGTTCGAGGAACTGGCGCCCTACTTGAAGGCGGTTCGGGATTTCCCGCCTCTCACGCGCGAGGACGAGCATGCGCTCGCCCTGCGCGCCCGCAAGGGAGTCGTCGCCGCCAAGCAGAAACTGGTCCGCCACAACCTTGCGTTCGTGGTCGCCATCGCCCGCAAGCAGCGCCGCGGCACGGTTCGACTCGACGATCTCATCCAGGAGGGCAACGTCGGCCTCATGCGCGCGGTCGAGAAGTTCGACCCGCACGCCGGCACGCGCTTCTCCACCTACGCCGTCTGGTGGATCAGGGCGTACGTCGGCAAGTACCTCAAGGAGGCGCGCTCCACCGTTCGCCCCCAGAGCGGGACGGTTGCCCAGCCTGATCTGTCCCTCGACAGCTCCATCGACGAGGAAGGGGACGTCACGCACCTCGAGCGCATCGAGGACGACGGGCCGGGCCCGGAGGACAGCTATCTCTCGGCCGAGGGTGACCGCGAGGTCCGCGACGCGCTCGGCAAGGTGCGCAAGCGCATCGGTGAGCTGGGCTGGGATATCGTCCACAATCGTCTGCAGCAGGATTCGCCCAAGACGCTGGAGGAGATCGGCAAGCGCTGGGGGGTTTCCCGAGAGCGCGTGCGCCAGGTGGAGCTCAAGACGAAGCAGTTCCTCAACCGGTACCTGGAGCCGGTGGGTCGGGAGGCCGAGGCGGCCTGACCGCCAGGTCGACTGCTGGAAGTGAAGGCCCGCCCGTACGGCGGGCCTTCGCATGTCGTGGGTCCTCCGCGCGGACGCAAGGCTCCACGTTGGCCCGGCCATCGACACGCGAGGCCCGCCGCCCGTGCGGGTCCTGCCGGGCATCTCGGGTGCAACGACGGACCGCGTGACCCTCTCCCACGCAGCAGCATCCGTCGTTGGTGCCGGGCGACGCCGCATCCCCGGTGAGCTCTGGCGCGCCGAGGAGGAAGCCGGCCGCATCCTCTCCGAGGCGCGCGGCCGCGCCGAGGCCCTCGTCGAAGAGGCGCGCGCGGCCGCCGCGGCCATCCGTTCACGCGCGGCGGCCGAAGGGGATTCGGAGGCGAGGGCGCTGGCGGTTGGGCTCTTCGCCCGGGCGGCCCTGACCCGCGACCGGCTGCTGGCCCGCGCTGCGCCCGACGTGCTCGAGCTCGCCTGGGAGCTCACCCGGCGCGTGCTGGGGCGGGTGGCCGAGTCCGATCGCCGGGTCGTGGTCGAATGCGCGGAGAGGGCGCTCGAGCTCGTTCCACCCGCCGAGCAGGTCACCCTCGTGGTGCACCCGCTCGATGTCCCCGCTCTCGATGATGCTGCGGGCGGCGCCCTCGTCTCCGGGCGTGCCGATCGCCGGCTCGTGCTCAGGACGGACCCCGGCATGGAGCGGGGTGGGGTGCTGGCGGAGAGCGCCCTCGGCAAAGTGGATGCACGCCTCTCGGTGCAGCTCGGGGCGCTGTGCCGCGCCTTGACGGAGTCGCCGTGACGGCCATGACGCCGACCGAGCTCGCCCGCAGGCTGACGTCGCTCCCGGACCGGCCGCCGCTCTGTGCGATGGGCCGTGTCACGGCGCTCACCGGGCTCGTCGTGCGCGCGGCGCTGGCGGGCGTCCGGCAGGGTGAGCTGGTCGAGATCTGTGGCGGGAGGGGACCCGCGCTGCCCGCCGAGGTCGTCGGGCTCCGGGACGGGGAGGCGCTCCTCCTTCCGCTCGGCGACACGCGTGGGCTCGCCCTGGGCGACGAGGTCGTGCCCACAGGGAAGCCGCTGACGGTCGGGGTGGGCCCCCAGCTCCTGGGCAGGATCCTCGACGGGCTCGGCAATCCGCTCGACGGCCGTGTCCTGCCGCCGGGGCTCGCCCGCTGGGCCGTGGACCGCCGCGGGCCAGCCCCGCTGGCCCGGCAGCGCATCACCCGCCCACTGGCACTCGGGCTTCGCGCCCTCGACGGCCTCCTCACGACGGGCGAAGGGCAGCGCGTCGGGCTGTTCGCAGGCGCCGGGGTGGGCAAGTCGATGCTGCTGGGACAGATCGCGCGCCGGACCTCCGCCGACGTGGTGGTGGTGGGGCTCGTCGGAGAGCGCGGACGGGAGGTGCGCGATTTCGTGGAGGAATCGCTCGGCCCGTCCGGCCTGGAGCGCGCCGTGGTGGTCGCGGCGACGAGCGACGCGCCTGCGCTGGTGCGGGTGAGGGCAGCCCAGGTGGCCACCACCATCGCGGAGTGGTTCGCCGAGGTGGAGGGGAGGAGGGTGCTGCTCCTCCTGGACAGCCTCACCCGCTTCGCCCGTGCGCAGCGCGAGGTCGGCCTCGCCGCGGGCGAGCCGCCCGCGCGCCAGGGCTATCCGCCCTCCGTCTTCGCCGAGCTGCCGCGCCTGGTGGAGCGCGCAGGCAATCGGGAGCGGGGCGGGATCACCGCGGTGTACACGGTGCTCGTGGCGGGCGGGGATCTGGAGGAGCCGATCGCCGACGAGGTGCGCGGGCTCCTCGACGGGCACGTGGTCCTCGATCGCCAGCTCGCAGCGCGGGGGCACTTCCCGGCGGTCGATACGCTGCAGAGCGTCTCGCGCCTGATGCCCGCGGTGGCGTCGGCGGAGCACCTTGCCCTCGCCCGGCGGCTTCGCGGTGTGCTCTCCACCTGGGAGCGGCAGCGCGACCTCCTCGCGCTCGGCGCCTACGTGCCCGGGAGCGACCCCGAGACCGACGAGGCGATGCGGCGCATGCCCGCGGTGGACGCGTTCCTGCGCCAGGAGTCTGGCGACGCCACCACCCTGCCTGACGCCGTCGCCAGTCTCGCCGAGGTGTTCGCGTGAGCGCGCTCCCGGCCTTGCTGCGCGCGGGAGAGGCTGCCGAGGCCCGCGCGGCTGCCGCCGCGGCGACGCGTGCCCGGGCCCTCGCGTCGGCCTCGTGCGACGCGCTCACCGGAGCGCGCCTTCTCGCTGCCGCGCTCTCCAACGCGAGGAGCTTCGCGGGGAGCGCCGGCGAGCGCTCCGCCGCGAGCGCTGGGCTCGCGGTCCTCTCGAGGAAGGACGGCTCGGCGCGCGCCTCGGCGAAGCAGGCGGCCGTCGCGCTCGAGTTCGCGCGAAGCCTGCACCTCGCCTCGCGGCGCCGCCGCGAGGCAGTCGAAGAGCTCGTGCGCGCCAGGGCGGGCGCGGCCGCTCGCGCTCGGGAGCGCCGTCGCGAGGCGGAGCTCGATGACGCGCCGCGGAGCTGCCCTGAGGGACCTTGGTCTTGGGGTTAATCCGGCCGCCGCTCGATGAGGCTGCGAACCCGCCCGACGAGCTCGGCGTTGTCGAACGGCTTGCGGACGAACTCGTCCGCCCCGGCGGCGAGCGCGCGTTTGCGCAGCTCCGCGCCGGGGCGGGCGGAGAGGACCAGCACCGGGGCGGTGAGCCCCCCGGCGCGCAGCATCCGGCAGAGCTCGAGCCCGTCGATGCCGGGCATGGCGACGTCGATGAGCACGGCCGCCAGCAGGTGTGCGGAGGCCAGCGCCAGGGCCTCTTCCGCGCCGCCTGCCCGCATCGGCGCGAATCCTTCCAGCTCGAGCAGGACGGACAGGAACTGGCAGATCTCGGGATCGTCGTCCACGAGCAGCAGCGTGGGGGTCGTCATCGCGCTCCTCCCCTCGGCCGGCTCACCGGAGATCGAAGCGGCGAGAGCCCTGCGCGCACGTGATGAGGAGCGTGCGGGGCGTGAAGTCGGGCGGCGGCGCAGCGTCGCCCTGTCTGAACTGGGTGACGGACAGCACCACCCGGTCGTCCGGGCGCATCGTGCTGCGCCGCGCGGTCCAGCGTCCGTCGAGCGTGAGCGCGACGTCCTCCCAGATGTGCCCGGAGTCGTTCCGGACGAGGATCTGCATCCCGAGGAGCGGCTCCGCCCGGAGCTGGACGTCGGCCCCGAGCCGCTCCCGGCCAGCGCTCGACGGGCAGGCGATCCACAGCGTGAGGAGCGAGGTCACCGTCCAGGCCGTCACCACCGACGCCCTGAGCTTCAAGAAGCGGTCGGCTCGCGGCCGCGAGCCCAGCGTGGATGAGGCGCGCTGGAAGGCTGTCGCCGCGGCGCGGCTGGCCTTTCGAACGCCGGACGGGAGCGAGGGGCCTTGCATCATCGCGAGCCTAGCCCCCGTCGCGCGCCAGGTACAAGCTGCCGCCACGTGGTGCGATCCCGGTTGGGGACGCTACGCGTCGCCCGAACCCTCGACGCCGCGCGCCGCCACGTCGTCGCCCACGCCTCCCAGGCCGCCGAGGCCGCGGTGAAGCTCGATGATGCGCCGCCGCACCTCGCGGAGGAGCGCCGTCCTGTCGGCGAAGCTGGCAGGGTCCACGGGCGCGCCAAAGGCAACCCGGATCTTGCCTGGGTGAACCTCCATCCGCCGCTTGGGCGTGACCGCCGCCGCTCCCACGATCGCCACCGGCACCACCGGGACGCCCGCCTCGATGGCGAGGACGAAGGGGCCCTTCTTGAAGGGCTGGACGCGCCCGTCCGCGGTGCGGGTGCCCTCGGGGAACACGACGAGCGAGATCCCGCCGCGGACGAGCTGGGCGGCCCTGCGGAGCGCGCGGACCGCCTTCGCCTGGTTCCCGCGGTCCACCGGGACGAAGCGCGCCAGGGTGAGATACCAGCCGAAGAGCGGGATCCGGAAAAGCTCCTGCTTGGCCACGTAGCGCACGTTCCGGGGAATGAACCGAAACAGGAGCCAGATGTCGAGCGTGCTCTCGTGATTCGAGGCGTAGAGGGCGGGGCCGGGCGGGAGGAGCTCGTGACCCGTCACCTCGACGTCGACCCCGCATAGCCAGAGCGCCGAGGGGGACCAGACCTTCTGCGCGAGCCAGATGGAGAAGTCGCCCGAGAGGGTGACCGCCATCACCGGTAGCTGGAGGAAGAAGAAGAAGACGATGGTGACCACGGCGTACAGCGCCACTCCCAGCGCCCTCAACGTCGGGACGACCGTGGGGCTGCGCCTCGAGGGGCGCGACTTCGGCTCCGGCGCCCGCACTCCGCCACTCATAGCATGCGCGCGCGGACTTTCCGGCCCCTCGCCCATCTTGCAGGCGCTATCCTGACCTCTGCCCATGCCCCACCGTCCCCCCATCCTGCGGCCGCGCGTCGCCTCCGACGCCGCGGCCCTCCACACGCTCACCAGCGCGCTCGAGAAGGAACCTCGCATCGCGCTCGACACCGAATCCAACAGCTTTCACGTCTACCGCGAACGGGTGTGCCTCATCCAGATCTCGACGCCGTCGGAGGACTGGGTGGTGGACCCGCTGGCGGTCGATCCGCGACCGCTGGGCCCGGTGCTGCGCGCGGCCGAGACCGTGATCCTGCACGGGGCCGATTACGACGTCCGCTGCCTCAAGCGCGAGTACGGATTCCTGTTGCCGCGCCTCTTCGACACGATGGCCGCGGCGCGGCGTCTCGGCCGCGAGGCGCTCGGCCTGGCGGGGCTCGTCGAGCGGCAGTTCGGGGTGGCGCTGGCGAAGGACTTCCAGCGCTCCGACTGGGGACGACGGCCGCTCACGCCGGAACAGGTGAGCTACGCCGCGCTCGACACGCACTACCTGCTCGCCATCCACGACGAGCTCGCCGCGGAACTGGCGCAGCGCGACCTCCGATCCGCCGCGGACGAGGAATTCGCCCGCATCGCCGCGGTGGAGCCGCGCGCCAAGGTCTTCGACCCGGAGGGCTGGCGGAAGCTGCGCGGCGCTCGCGAGCTCGACGAGGACGGGCGCGCAGCCCTCCGCAAGCTGTGGAACGCGCGCGAGGAGCGGTCGAGCGCCCTCGACCGGCCGCCCTTCAAGGTGATGCCCGAGCCGGCGATGATGGAGGTCGCCCGGTCGAGACCCACCTCGGAGGAGGAGCTGCTCCGCGTGCGCGGCATCACGCCGGTCGTGCTCCGGAGGATGGGGACGGCACTGCTGGAGGCGCTCCGGCCCGCGTCCTCCTGACCGGCTTCGCCGCGGTGCCGCTCGCCGGCCCGCCTCAGAACCCTACGCCCTCGCGCGGGGCCGGGATGCGGCGCTCCGGATCGATGGAGAGCTTGCCGCCCTCCCACAGCCAGCGGTAGACGGCCGCGTCGGCGGAGACGTTCTTCACGTAGCGCCGCGTCTCGCGATAGGGCACCGACTCCGCCCATTCGTCGAGCGGCTGGCCCGCGCGGGCGCGCGCCCAGCTCGCCGCGGCGGTGGGCCCGGCATTGTATGCGGCGAGGACGACAGCCGGATCTCGAAAGCGCTCGTCGAGGAGCGCCAGGTAGGCTGCGCCGAGCGGCACGCTGACCGCCGGCTTCTCGAGCGCGCGCACCTCCCCCTCGGCCACTCCGTGCACCTGCGCCACGCGCTCGGAGGTCGGAGGGATGAGCTGGACCAGCCCCACCGCCCCCGCCCCGCTGCGCGCGTCGGGCCGGAAGGCCGACTCGCGGCGCATCACCGCGAGGTAGAGGAGCGGATCCACGCGCGCCTGCGCCGAGGCGCGCGTCACGAGATCGGCGAAGGCGCGCGGGAAGAGCCAGCGCAGCGCCCTCCGATCGGCGGGCAGCCCGTCGCGGGCCACGCGGAAGGGCAGCTCGGCGTCGCCGGCCGCCTCTGCGAGCTGGGCGATGAGCGCTGCGCGTGGCCTCGCCTCGCGGCTGTTCGCGAGGGCCCGCAACTCGTGCAGTGCCTCGTGCACGAGCCCCGCCCCGAGGAGCCGCGCCGCGCGGGCGAGAGCCTCGCCCGTCCCTCCACCACCCGGGCCGTCCGGCAGGGCAGCGGGGGGCACCGCGGGAGAGATGGGCACTGCGCCGCCCAGCCCCTCGAGGCGGCTCGCGGCGAGCAGAGCGTACCAGCTTCCGACCGGCGCCGTGCGGATCACGTGTCCGTAAAGCTCGCGCTGCCGCTCCTTCGTCCCGGCGAGGCGCGCTTGCCAGTACCCCGCCGCCGGCTCGAGCCCACCCCGCGCCACGCGGCCGAAGGCTCCGCGCGCCTCCTCGCGCCGGCCCAGCCGGTACAGCGTCCAGGCCTCGAACCAGCGTGCGTCGTCCGCGCGCGCCGACCTCGGATGCGCCTTCGCGAAGAGGCGGAACTCGACGAGCGCACGCTTCAAGTCGCCCGCGTCGAAGGCGAGCCAAGCGACGAGGTAGGCAGCGTCCTCCGGAAGTCCGCGCTCCTGCGCCGGGGAGAGGCCCGGAACGTCACGTGGGGCGGGGGCGCGGGAGAGCGCTGCATACCTGCGGACGGCCTCGTCGCGCCGGCCGGATCGCGCGGCCACCCTGGCGAGAATCACCTCCGCGCCGGTTCGCGTACCCCCCCCCGCACCGCGTTTGCCGAGGACCTCGCGTGCCAGCCTCTCCGCCTCCTCCCTCCGCCCGATCTGAAGCAGCGCGAAGGCGCGCAGGAGGAGGGCGCGCGAGGCGGGCTCCGGCGAGAGCCGGGCCACCTCGAGCCGCTCGAGGCTCTTCAGGGCGCGCCGCGGCAAGGACAGCTCGAGGAGCCGGTCGACTCGGGCGAGCCGCTCGTCGGGGGTTGGCTCCGGTACCGGCCCTCCGGCTGCCCGCCACGCGGAGAGCGCACGGCCTGCGGCCCGCGCCGCTGGATCGGCCGGCCGTTCTCGCCAGAGCGCCTGATAGAGCGCTAGCGCCCCTGCAGGGTCGCCGCGCGTCCGGAGGGCGGCCGCCAGCGAGACGCGTGCCCCGGGAGCGGCAGATGAGCCCCGTTCCTCCCGCAGGAGCCGCTCCCAAGCGCGGATCGCCTCCTCCGCCCGGCCGGCCTCCAGCAGCGCGTCGGGCTCCCGCCAGCGCGCCCGGGAGGCCAGAGGGGCCGGCCCGGTGCGTGCGACCTCGGCGTACAGGGCGGCCGCCGCAGCGGGATCCCGCGAATAGAAGAAGCATTGCGCGAGGATGAAGCGGGCTGAGCTGGCGAGGGCGCGATCGGGCAGTCCGCTCAGCGAGCGGCGCAGCGGCTCGACGGCCTCTGCGAAGCGCTGAGCGTCACGCAGTGCCGCGCCCAGCGCGAGCTCGGCACGGGCGGCCGCCTCGCCCGACGGGCGGGCGACCAGTGCCGCTCGCGCCCCGAGCTCCGCGCCCGCCGGATCGCCATCGGCGAGCGCCTGCGCCGAGGCGCCGATGGCATCGAGCCAATCGGCGAGCGGGGCGCCCGGGGACGCACGCGCGCCGACCGCGATTGCGGCGAGAAGGAGGGTTGCGAGGACCTTGAGAGCGGGGAGGGCTGCCGACCCAGCACGTCCAGCGGCCTCTGTCCCAAGGTCCGAGGATAGCGGCGGCCGATCGATCGAAACCCACTGGGGCAGGGGGTTGACTCTCCTTAACGCAAAGCGCCATATACCGCGCACACTGGATTTTTGTAGAGGGGGGCAGGCAATCGCCCCGCCGTACAGCAGCGGGACGCCTGGGGAAAAGCCCGGGCCACCGCGCGCGCGCTGCGGGCCTTGTCGGCTCGAGAGGAGCACCATGCTTGCGAGACCCTGTCCCAACGAGCTCGATAGCCCCATCAATCCCGACCGCAGCGTGGAGGGACACCGGAATCTGTTCTGCTCATACTACGACGGCTGCCTCGGCGAAGCGGTGAAGAAGGGCTGGAACAGCTGGAGCTGCACGCGGTGCTCCCTCTTCGCGGTGGAGCCCGACGTGCACCACGGGCTCGAGAGCTACGCCACGCAGCGCCGGCTCGCCTGATAGCGGTCGAGTCTCCCGCCCCAGGTCCGAGGGTTCGCCCGGACGTCTCGCGCAGGCTGCCCTCCCGGGACTTCGAGCCGCGCTCAATCCGTGTACACCACGGCGATGAAGAGCAGGCCGGCGCCGTAGCGGGCGCTGTCTCCCGTCGCGACGCCCACGCCCACGCGCCGGAAGCGTACGTCGCCGACGTTCCGGGAGCGAGCTGCGTCCTCCACCGCGGTGGCGGCGAAGGCGTCCACCGAGGCCACCTTCCTTCCCAGCTGGAGCGCCTGGTCGCCCGCCTCGCCGGCAGAGGGCTCGCCGCGCGAACGCATGGCCCTCGCCGCCGCCGCCGCCAGCGCGTCCAGCGCCGGGTCGGCGATCAGCGACGGGCCGCCAGTGCGGGCCCGCTCGCGCCAGATCGCCTCGCGCACGCCGTCCTCGGGGGCTCTCCCTCCGTCCCCGCCCCGCTGCACCGGCCCGAGGAGGATCTCGGTGAGATAGGTGACGGGCTCGCCGGTCACGAGCTTTCCCCGGGCGACGCCGCAGCCCACCCGCGAGACGGACGGGGACAGGAGGTTCTCCCGGTGAGCGGGGCTCTCCTCGACCCCCCGGTGGGCGGCGAGCGCGCTCGACCCGCGCGCCACGTTCTCCAGGGCGAGGCGGTACGGCACCCGCTCGCGCCGGAGCCGCCCCGCCACGTCCAGCCCGCCGAGGAGGTGGGCTACCTCCCCGCGCGCGAGCATCTCCTCGCTGTGTCGCCGCGCGACACGGGAGAGCTCGGCGGAGATCGTCAGGCGCGGAAGGCGGTGCCGGCCGCGGGTGGCGTTCAGCGCCCGGACGACCTCGGCCTCGGCCTCCGCGACGGACCCGACGTCGGGCTCCTCCACCTCGGAAGCGGGCTCGTCGAGCGCAGCCCCGTCCACCGACACCGCCACCAGCGCGGCCACCTCGGGCCCGCGCGGACCGCGGCCCACCACTTCCAGGAGCCACCGTCCCGGCGCGTCCAGCCTCACCTCCGTCCGGAACTCCGTTCCCCGCCAGCTCTCCAGGCGGCGGCTCTGGCCCGCCGGTGTCGTGACGTGCAGGCTGGGATCCTGCAGACCCGTGAGCTTCCCCGCGAAGGTCAAGGTGCTGGCGCTGGGGACATCGCGCGGAAACGGCTCCAGCGCGGCGGTGCGGCGGGACACGAGCAGGACCACCCAGGCTCGCCCATTTCGCTCGACCGCTCCCGCCGCCAGGTGGGTCGCCGGACCCGGGACGAGGGTGGCCTGGAGCGCGGCGGCCGCGCTCGCCGGAGAGGCGGCGACGAGGTGAGCAGCGGGCGCGGGATCGAACGCCGCCGCGCGGGCCAGCGCCGCGCGGACGCGCGCGCGGGAGAGAGGATCGCGGACGCCGCGCGATGCACCCAGGGCGAGCTCGCGCGCCGCGGCGAGGAGCGCGGGTGAGAGGGCCGCCTGTCCGCCTCTGCCGAGCCGGGCGCGCGCAGCCTCGAGGGAGGCCCGCTCGAGGGCGGTCGGCTGGAGCGCCAGCTCACGCCCATAGGCGGGGAAGCTGGGGGACTCACCCGTCCCGGCGATACGCCGCGCCCCCTCGGCGCGAGGAGCGGCGGCAGGCGGCGGCAACCGCGAGGCAGCGCAAGAGGCGAGCAGGAACGCCGCCGCCAGCAGCGCGGGGCAAGAGCGGGTGGCGGAAGCCCTCACCGCCCGAGCGGTCCCACCCGCACCTCGAGCCCGGTGACCATGTTCCGGCCCAGACGCGCGTTCACCCGTCCACTCAGGGCCGGGGCGAGCGCCGCCACCTGGTCGGCCCAGGCCTGGGAGGTCGCCACCGCGATGAGGATGCCGTCCCTCGTGAGCGCCTTCAGCCCCACCTCACGAGAGAGGCGCGCGCCGCAGGCCTCCGAGAACGCGGCGGTCGCGGCAGCCAGGCGGGCCTGGGCCTCCGGACGGGCGCAGAGCGCGTCGGCGAGGACGGTGGCGAGGGGTCTTCCATGGCCGCGCATCCCGGGGAGGCTATCGCCACGCCTCGAGCAAGTCGACTGCACGTCGCGTCGCGTCGCGTCGCGTCGCGTTGTGTCGCGCCGCGAGCCGGGCCGGGCCGCTCGCGCTACAAGACGGGCGATGTCCACGGCCGCCTCGACCCTCGACAGTCCCGGAGCGCGCACCGCGGGCGGTGCCGTGTGGACCGATCGGCACGCGGACACGAGCCGCATCAAGCTGTCGTGGGTGCTCCGGCTCCGATGGGCTGCCGCCCTCGGCCAGAGCGTCGCCATCGTCTCCGCGCACGCGATCACCAGCATCCACCTGCCGCTGGTGGCGCTGTTCACGGTGGTGGGCATCGAGATCGCCGGCAACCTGGGGCTGGAGGCCTGGCAGCGGCGCACCGACAGGGTGGGAGACGGCGCCATCGCTGGCGCGCTGTTGTTCGACGCGGTGGTCCTCACCGCGCTCCTGTCCCTCTCCGGCGGCTACTCGAACCCGTTCGCGACCCTCTACCTCGTCAACGTGGCGCTCGCGGCGGTGCTGCTCGACGCCGCCTGGGCCTGGGCGACGCTGGGCGCGAGCCTCTTGCTCTTCGCCGGGCTCTTCCTCCTCGAGCACTTCGGGCTCATGCAGGTCCTCTCGACGCTCGACCAGGAGGAGATCGCCGCGCTTCACGTGCAGGGGATGTGGGTCGCCTTCGTGGTGGCCTCCGCCTTCATCGTCGCCATCGTGCAGCAGGTCCGGCTCGCCATGGAGTCGGTGCAGGGGGCGCTCGCGGCCGAGCGCAGCCTCTCCGCCCGCAAGGACAAGGTGGCGTCGCTCGCCACGCTGGCCGCGGGCGCGGCGCACGAGCTCTCGACTCCGCTCTCCACCATCGCGGTGGTGGTGAAGGAGCTGCAGCGCTCGGCGGAGAAGGAGGAGGCCTCCGCCGAGACGAGGGAGGATCTCGGGCTCATCCGGCAGCAGGTGGCCCGCTGCCGCGACATCCTCCACCACATGTCTGCGCAGGCGGGCGAGAACGCCGGAGAGCCGTTCGTCGTCCTGCTCCTCTCCGCCTGGCTGGACGAGGTGCTGCAACACCTTCCCACCCGCGCGAGGGTTCGCGTCGCGGCGGAGGTGGATCTCTCCGTCTACGCCGTGGAGGGCCCCCGGCGCGGCCTCGCGCGCGCCCTGCGCGGCCTCCTCAAGAACGCGCTGCAGGCTTCGCCTTCCGAGACCGACGTGCGCCTCGCCTTCGCGGTCGCGGCCGGTCGCGTTCGGGTCGAGGTGGTCGACCAGGGCTGCGGGATGGCGGAGGACGTTCTCTCCCGCGCTGGCGAGCCGTTCTTCACCACCAAGACCCCGGGGGAGGGGATGGGGCTCGGCCTCTTCCTCACCCAGACCCTCGCCGAGCAGCTCGGGGGAGCGCTCGAGCTGCGCTCCGTCCCCGGGCGCGGTACCACCGCCACACTCGACCTGCCCCTCGCGCACGTGCGGGCGGGCGGAGGAGCACCATGACAGACGAGACCTCCCTGCATCCCGAGGCCAAGGACGCTTCCCCCAGCATCCTCCTGGTGGACGACGACGTCACGCTGCGCGAGCGGCTGGCGCGCGCCATGCGCGAGCGCGGCTTCGACGTCCGGACCGCGGGGAGCGCGGACGAGGCCATGGAGGCGGTGCGCGCCGACTCTCCGGAGCTGGCTGTGCTCGACCTGCGCATGCCGGGGCGGAGCGGCCTCGAGCTCCTGCGCGAGCTGCGAGAGCACGATCCCTCGACGCGCGTGCTCGTCCTCACCGGCTACGGGAGCATCGCCACCGCGGTCGAGGCGACCAAGCTGGGCGCCGAGGGTTACCTGCCGAAGCCGGTCGACGCCGACGAGATCCTGGCGGCCTTCGCGCGAAACGGCGGGACGGTGGCGCCGGAGCACTTCGAGACGCCCTCGCTGGCGCGCGCCGAATGGGAGCACATCCAGCGGGTGCTGGTGGACTGCGGGCACAACATCAGCGAGGCCGCTCGCCGGCTCGGAATCCATCGCAGGTCGCTGCAGCGCAAGCTCCAGAAGTACCCGCCGGTGAGATGAACCTCGCTTTTCATGGTGGCGCCGGTCGAGTCGGTCGTGGCGGCGCCGCCCCGCCACGAGATCGTTCCTGCGCCGCTTCACTTGCATGGGAGAGCTCTCCCCCCGCACGTCCTCCAACGCAGCCGTGACTTCCATCGAGCGCTGCATCCAAGGAACCCCATGATCCTCGTCGCGGTGCGCGATCTCATGTTCGGCTCGAAAATCGACGCCGCAGCCAAGAGCGCGGGCATCGAGCTCGCCTGGGCTCCTCGCGGCGCGCCCTGGTCGGCGGCGGCCGTCGAGCGCAAGGTCACCGCCGTCCTCGTCGATCTCGGTGATCCCGGCGCGCTGGAAGAGGCGCGTGCCCTGCTCGCCGCGGCCCCTGCCACGCGCGTGGTCGGTTTCCTGGGCCATCTGCGCACCGATCTCATGGAGGAAGCGCACACCGCCGGCCTCGCGGAGGTGTTGACGCGCGGGCAGCTCGCCGCCTCGCTGGGCGACGTGCTGCGGCGAGCCGCGGCCCCGCGCTAGTTCAGTACGACCTGGATCCGGAGGGGCTGTCCGAGGTTCCTCCCGAGCTCGAGCCCTGCTTGCGCGACGTGTCCTTGGCCCCGGCGTCAGCGCTCGAGCCGGTGGAGCCCGTGTCCGAGCCGCGCGTGCCGGAGAGGCTGGGGCCTGTCCCGGTGCCGGCCGCGCCCGCGTTGCCCGCGGTCGAGGAGCCGCCCAGGTCCGAGCCGGTGTTGGAGCGGGTGTCGGTGCCGGTGGAGGAGCCGGCATGGCTGCCAGAGCCGGTGGCGCCGGTCCCGGTGGACGGGGCCGAGTCGCTGCGGGAACCGCTGCCCCCGGAGGCGCTCGATGCGGCGGAGCCGGAGCTGCCGGTCACGCCGCCAGCGGCCGCGCCGCTCCCGGTGCCGCTGTTGCTCGCACCGGCCGTCGTTCCAGCGGCCAGGATGTCGAGGGTGCTGACGTTCAGCGTGTCGCCCGCGCCCGCAAAGCTGGCGCGGACCTGGTCGCCTTCCTTGATGTCGCCGACCGAGGCGCGCGCGCCATCGCGGCGCACCTGGGTGGTGGAGTCGATCTTGAGGGTCTTCGCGCTCCCCGCCAGGACGAGCGTGTTGTTGGAGCGGTCGAAGCTCTGAACCTTCCCCTGAAGGGCGCTCGCGTGGGCGCTCGCGCCCGAGGTGTCGCTCGAGGTGCCCGTGCCGACGCCGGGGCTGGTGGAGCCCGAGCCGCGTGGCGTCTGTCCTACGGGCGCCGCGCCCGTGTCGGTGCGCGTCTCGTGCCGGCCCGCACCTCCATTCACGTCGGCGGCGCTGCCCTGCGCCAGCGTGCTCCCCGCCAGGAAGACCGTCCCAGCCGTGGTCAGGGCGAAACCCAATGTCGTCAGCTTCATGCGTTCCCTCTTCTTTCTCTCGGGTGGCGCGTGGGGAGCGATGTGCTGCTCCTCGCGGGTGCTCTACCTGTGAAGGGTACGGACGAACGCAGCGGGCGGGAGTGGGGTATTTCGAGATCGCCTGGCCGGAAGCTCTGGGGCCAGGCCACCTCCGCCGCGCATCCTTTTGACCCGCGACGCGCTCGTCGCCGCGCGCCCGAGCACACGATGAAGCCCTCCGCGTCCGAGAGGTCTCCCCGCAACCACACTGATCTGCCGAGCCCCGCCGGCCGGCTGCCCTGGACGGACCGGCGTAAGCCCGGGTAGCGCCAGGCCGATCAGCCTGGCTGGGTCGCGCGCTCGAGGAGGCGCTGTCAGAGGGCCTTGCTACCTGAACATCCGAGCAGCTACTCTCTCGACTGGAGCTTCCGATGACCTCGCGCGCACACCTCATCGAAGGCCTCCGGCAGGAGATCCAGCGCATCGAGCGCCGCCCGTCGGTCAGGGAAGGCACGGTCCGCACGGGCTGCGATGCGCTGGACATGCTCCTGCCCGGCGGCGGCTTTCCCCGTGGGGAGCTCACGCAGGTGGCGGGGGAGCAGGGGAGCGGGAAGACGGCGCTCGCCCTGTCGGCGCTCGCCGTCGCCACCGGCCTGGGTGCCTACGTGGACGGCCGGGGCGAGCTCTATCCTCCCGGCGTGCGGACGCTGGGAGTCTCTCTCGAACGCCTCCTCATCGTGCGCCCCGCGAGAGGTCGCTCGGAGCAGGAGAGCACCGTCGTCGCCTGCTGGGCCGCCGAGGCGCTGCTCGCGAGCGGCGCCTTCGAGACGGTGGTACTCGACGTACCCGTGGAGGCGGCGAGGGCCGCGAGCGCCGCGATGGACGGGATCCTCCGGCGCCTTCGCGCGGCGGCGCGGAAGGGAGGCGTCGCAGGCATCTGGCTCGGCCGGCCGCGCGATCCCCGCATTCCAGGGGCGCTCAGGCTCGAGGTCGAGGCAGGGGCAGAGGCGCCGCGCGTGCGCGTGGGCTCCGGCTCCAGTGCCGCGTGGTCCGGCAGCTCGGGCGCGGGCGCCAGGCCCGTGCCGCGAGGAGCGCCCCGTGTCGCCTGATCCCGGCGCGGTCCAGGCCGGGTGTCCCGGCGCGCCTCGCGTGCTGGCGCTCTGCCTCCCCGAGCTTCCCTTGCAGCGCGTCCTCCGGGCGCGCGAGGCCGCTGGCGTGCGCGGTTCCCGGGCTCCGCTCGCGGTCGTGGGCGGAGGGCGCGTCGTGGCTTGCGATGCGGAGGCGCGCGCGTGCGGAATCGCGCCGGGCGACGCGCTCGTCGAGGCCCGCGCCGCCTGTGCCGACCTCGAGGCGCTCGATGCGGACGAGGCGGCCGACCGCGCTGCGCTGGAGGGGCTGGCGGAGGCGCTGCTCGCGATTGCCCCGGCCGTGGAGATCGCCTCTCCCGATGCCCTCCTCCTCGACGCGAGCGGAGCCTCGCTGCTCGCGCACGCGGGGGATCCTTCCGGAGAGGCGACGCTGTCGCAGCGGGCAGTCGAGCTCGCGTCGGGGCTGGGTTTCCGGTGCCGGACGGCGGTCGCGTGGGGGCGCGGCCCGGCGCGGGCGCTTGCGCGCTGCGCGCGGGGAGGCCCGGCCGACGCGGACGGAAAAGGCGGAAGAAGTCCCATGGCGGCCCTGCCGCTGCACGCGCTCGAGCTGGCCCCCGCGCTGGCGGGACGTCTGGCGGCGCTCGGGCTTCGGTCCGTCGGGGATCTTGCGCAGCTCCCCCCGTCCACCCTGGGCCACCGCTTCGGAGCGCCGGGGCTCGAGGCCTGGCGGCTGGCGCAGGGCGACGATCCCTCTCCCCTCGTTCCCCACGTCCCGAGCGCGCTGCCGCGCGAAACGCTCGAGCTCGAGGACCCCCTCACGTCCTTTGAACCGCTCCTGTTCGGCCTGAAACGGCTGTGCGATTCCATGGCGGCGCGGCTCGCCGGGCGCGGGCTCGGCGCGACGCGCCTCGAGCTCGTGCTCGCCCTCGATCCCAGAGGAGAGGAGCAGGTCACGATCGCGCTGGCGCAGCCTTCGAGTGCTGCCTCGCGCTGGCTCCTCGTGCTGCGGGAGCGGCTCGAGGCGCTCCGGCTCGAAGGAGCCGTCGCGGGGGCGTCGCTCGAGGTCGTGGAGGCCGCTCCCGCCTCCTCGGAGCAGCTCTCGCTCGGCGACCGCGCAGAGCAGCTCGCTGCGCTCGACATCGTCCTGTTGAGGCTCGCCGCACGGCTGGGTGACGGCGCAGTCTTCGCGGCTGAGCCCGTGGAGCGCCACCGCCCCGAGGCGGCCTACCGCCCGCGGGCCTTCGCGAGCGCGCGGCGGCGCGGCGAGACCTCGACGCCCTCCCGCCCGGAAGGGGAGAAGAGGAAGAAGGGAGAGCGGGTGCCACCCTCGCCCGAAGTGCAAGGGAGCGCCTCGCCGCCTTCGGAGGAGCTGGAGCGGCCGACGCGCCTCCTCCCCCGGCCTCAGGCCGTGATCGCGCTCGGGGAGGGCGGGCGGCTCGCGGCCGTCCGGCTCGGAGACAGGACGTTGAGGGTGCTCGCGATCTCGCCCGCGGAGCGGCTCTGGGGCGAGTGGTGGAACGAGTCTTTCCAGCGCGACTACCACCGCGCCCGCCTCGAAGGACTGGGCGAATGCTGGATCTTCTGGGACGCCGCCGACGGGCGGCTCTGGCTGCACGGTTTTTTCGATTGAAAGGAGGGCTGCGCCCACGCCCCGTCGAGCAGAGCTCGCCGGGCCCCACTCCTGCTCGCAGGGGGCCACGCGTGCTGGTCCTGCGGGAGGGACTGCCGTCCCTCCCCGACTTCGTCGGGGCCTCTTCCAGTATTCCTCGCGTGAAGGGGGATGACGCATGAGCCGTTACGCCGAGCTGCGCTGCAAGTCGTGCTTCTCCTTCCTGCGCGGCGCGAGCCATCCCGAGGAGCTGGTGGAGCGCGCCGCCGGCCTCGGGCTCTCCGCGCTCGCGCTCACCGACGTGAACGGGCTCTACGGCGCCGTGCGGGCGCACGCGGAGGCGAAGAAGCGTGGCCTCCCGCTGGTCATCGGGGTGGAGCTCGCCTGCCGCGGGCTCTCCACGGGCCATCGGCCGGTGGAGCCGCTCGTGCTGCTCGCGGTCGATCGCGAGGGGTACGCCAGCTTGTGCCGCCTCGTCACCGAAGCGCACCGCGGCGGTTCGCTCGATGGGCCCGAGGCGGCCGCGCGCCGCGAGGAGATCGACCTGCCGTTCGATCGCATCGCCGCGCGCGCGCGAGGGCTCTTCGCGCTCTATCCGGGAGCGGATGCCGGAGCGGTGGAGCGGCTGCGCGACGCCTTTGGCCGGCGGCTCGCGCTGGCGGTCGCGCGGCATCACATCGCCGGCGAGGAGGCGCGCATCGCCGCCGCGCGGAGCATCGGCTCCCGCCTCGGGGTGACGGTGGCCGTGGTGAACGACGTCCACACCCACCAGCGCAGCCGCCAGCCGCTGCAGGACGTGCTCACCTGCGTTCGGTTCGGCACCACCGTCGAACGCGCCGGGAGGCGGCTGTTCTCCAACGCGGAGCGGACGCTGAAGCCACCCGACGAGATGGCGCTCCTGTGGCCCGACTTCCCGGAAGGGCTGGAGAACGCGGCCGCCATCGCGGAGGATTGCCTGTTTCGCCTCGACGAGATTCGCGGGGAGCATCCGCTGCCACCTGTGCTCGCCGCGCCAGGAGAGATCCGCCCGAGCTCCATCGGGAGCACCACGCCGGTTGCGAACGCGAACGCGAACGCGAGCTCGAACTCGAACGGGAACGCGAACGGGAACGGCAACGCGAACGGGACCGCAAACGGGAACGGGAACGGGAACGGCAACGCGAACGCGAACGGCAAAGGTAACGGCAACACGAACACGACCGCGACCGCGACTGCGACCGGGACCGGGACCGGGACCGCAACGAGGACCGGGACAGGGATTGTGACTGCAACCGGCCTCGCGAGAACAGCCGCGAGCGCGAACGGCGGCGGCGAGGGCCACCGGCCCGCTGCGGCTCCGGCCGGCGGGCAGGCCGAAGACAAGGTCACCGGCATGCCGCTCCTCCGCGCGCTCGTGGCGGAAGGCGCGCGCTGGCGCTGGAAGGGGAGCCCGCCGCCTGAGGTGGAGCGCCAGCTCGCGAAGGAGCTCCTCCTCGTCGAGGAGCTGGGCTACGCAAGCTACTTCCTCACCGTCTGGGACGTGGTCCGGTTCGCGCGCGAGCGCGGCATCCTCTGCCAGGGGCGGGGCAGTGCCGCCAACTCGGCGGTCTGCTATGCCCTCGGGATCACCTCCATCGACCCCGTGCGCATGGGGCTGCTCTTCGAGCGCTTCATCTCGGTGGAGCGCGGCGAGCCGCCCGACATCGACGTCGATTTCGAGCACGAGCGGCGCGAGGAGGTGCTGCAATACGTCTACGCGCGGTACGGGCGCGAGCACGCCGGGATGGTGTGCGAGGTCATCAGCGACCGCGGGCGCGCGGCGCTGCGCGCCGGGGGCACGGCGGTCGGGCTCTCCCTCGCTCAGGTCGACCGCCTGGCGAAGCTGGTGGGCGCCTACGAGGAGCTCGAGGTCGTCACCCCCGAGCTCCTGGCGAACGCCGGGCTGGATCCTGCGGCATCGCCCCAGGTCCGGCAGACCCTGCTCCTCGCCCGCGAGCTCCAGGGCTTTCCGCGCCATCTCTCCATCCACGTGGGCGGGTTCGTCATCACGCGCCGGCCCCTCTGCGAGACGGCGCCCATCGAGCCCGCGGCCATGCCCGGCCGCACCATCGTTCAATGGGACAAGGACGACATCGCGGAGCTGGGGCTGCTCAAGGTCGATCTTCTCGGGCTCGGCATGCTCACCGCGCTCTCGCGGGCGCTGAAGCTCCTCGCCGCGCACCGGCCAGCGCCCGCCGTGCCGACCCCGGAGCCCTGGCCGGACAGCCTGGCCGCGATCCCCGCCGAGGAGCCGGCCGTCTACGAGATGATCTCCCGCGCCGACACCATCGGGGTGTTCCAGGTGGAGTCCCGGGCGCAGATGTCGCTGTTGCCCCGCCTGCAGCCCCGCCGCTTCTACGACCTCGTCATCTCCGTGGCCATCATCCGGCCCGGGCCCATCCAGGGCGGCATGGTGCACCCCTTCCTGCGCAGGCGCGATGGGCTCGAGGAGGTGCGTTACCCGTATCCACCGCTGCGAGCGGTGCTGGAGAAGACGCTGGGGGTCCCGCTGTTCCAGGAGCAGGCGATGCGGCTCGCGGTGGTGGCGGCGGGCTTCACGCCCGGGGAGGCGGACGAGCTCCGGCGCGTGATGACGCACAAGCGTTCTCACCAGCGCATGGAGTCGATGAAGGCGCGGCTCGTGGCGGGCATGGCGGAACGGAACATCCCGCGAGCGGACGCGGAGGAGATCTTCCACCAGCTGCTCGGATTCGCCGGCTATGGCTTCCCCGAGTCGCACGCCGCCTCCTTCGCGCTCCTCGTCTATGCCTCGGCCTGGCTGAAGCGACACCACCCGGCTGCGTTCGCCTGCGCGCTCCTCGACAGCCAGCCCATGGGCTTCTATGCGCCGCAGACGCTGGTGGAGGACGCGAAGCGCCACGGGGTGGAGGTGCGGGGCGTCGACGTGGCGCGATCGGACTGGGAGTCGACGCTGGAGGGCGCGCAGCCGGGGAGCGCCGTCACCCAAGGGGAGCGCCCCTCGCTTCGGCTCGGGCTTCACGTGGTGCGGGGGCTCCAGCGCGCGGTGGGCGAAGCCATCGTCGCAGCGCGACGGGATGGGCCGTTCACCTCGGTGGGAGATCTGGCTCGGCGCGCAGGTGTGTCCAAAGCCTGGATGGAGCGGCTCGCGGCGGCGGGCGCGCTGCGGGGCCTCGACCCCGACCGGCGGCGGGCGCTCTGGGAGGCGCTCGCGGTCTCCGGTTCGGCCCGCGAGGGGGAGCTCTTCGCGGGCATCGCGCCGGAAGAGCCCGCGGCGGACCTCCCTCCGGCCACCGCCGCGGAGGAGGTGGCTGCGGACTACGCCACCACCGGGCTCTCCGATCGCGCGCACCCCATGGCGCTGCTCCGCCCCACGCTCGCCGCGCGCAAGGTGCGGAGCGCCCGCGAGCTCGGGCGGATGCGCGACCGGGACGCGGTGGAGGTGGCCGGGCTCGTCATCGTCCGACAGCAGCCCCAGACCGCCCGGGGCATCGTCTTCCTCAGCCTGGAGGACGAGACCGGCATCGCGAACCTCGTCCTCATGCCGGACGTGTACGCGCAGTTTCGGGCGCACGTCCGAGGCACGCCCTTCCTGGTGGCGCAGGGAAGGGTAGAGCGGAACGGGAAGGTGGTGAACGTGCGCGTGCGCTCCCTGGCGCCATTGCCCGCAGCCCAGGCCATCCAGGCGCCAGCGCGCGACTTCCACTAAAAAGCACTCATGCGACCCACGATTCGGAAGGCTTTCCTCATCGTGCTTCTTCCCTTCGCCGCGGGCGCTGCCGCGCCGGACGCAGGGGCCGGGGCGGCGGCGGCGGCAGGGGCGGGTGGGAAGAAAACAGTACAGATCCGGGTGACCGCCGTCGGCTTCGAGCCGAGCGAGGTGAAGGTGAAGCAGGGCGAGCCCGTCACGCTGGTCTTCACGCGCGAGACCGAGAAGACCTGCATCACCGCCGTGGACATCCCCGCCGAGAAGCTGAACGCGGTGGAGCTCCCTCTTGGCAAGCCCGTCGCGGTGACGTTCACGCCCAAGGCCAAGGGGGTGGAGAAGTTCCACTGCTCGGCCATGGGGATGGGCAACGGCCGCATCGTCGTCGAATAAGCGCTCCCGCCACCCCTCTCGACGGTCGGCCACCCGGCCGCCTGGGACCTGCCCCGGAGCAGGCCAGACGCCCTGGCGCTCCGACCCGTGGAAGACGAACGCCACGTAGGTCGGAGCACGTCGCCTGGGAGGCTCCAGGGCTGGCGACGAAGCCCTGGGCCTTCCCGCCGGCGCTAACTACAGCCCGTGGTCGTGCCGCAGTTCATGCACTTGTAGCAGGCGCCATTGCGCACGGTGATGCTCCCGCAGGTGGGGCAAGGCGGCGCGTCCTGCTGCAGCTGCATGGGTGACTCGCCCGGTGCCGGCTGGCGCGCCATGGTGGGCAGTACCTCCAGCCCCGTCCGCGTCGCCGCCGCGCGGGGAGTGCCTGTCGAGGCGCCCGGGAGGTCCGGCTGCGCTTCCACCCGTTGCCCGCCTTCCTCGCTGGGGAGGAACTTGAGGCAGAGCCAGCGGAAGATGTAGTCGGTGATGGACTTGGCGATGGGGATGTTGGGATTCCCCGTGAAGCCGGACGGCTCGAAGCGGGTATGGCTGAACTTGTCGCACAGCACCTTGAGCGGCACGCCGTACTGCAGCGCCAGGGAGATGGACGTCGCGAAGCTGTCCATGAGCCCCGACACCACCGAGCCCTCCTTCGCCATGACCACGAAGATTTCACCCAGCGTGCCATCGTCGTACATGCCGACCGTCATGTACCCCTCGTGCCCGCCGATGGAGAACTTGTGGGTGATGGAGCGGCGCTCGTCGGGGAGCCTTCGGCGCCCCAGCCGCTCGGGCGGTGCGGTCACCACCCCAGGCTCGGCCTTCACCTCCCGGCTGGTGTTGAGCGGCTGGCTGCGCTTGCAGCCGTCCCGGTACACGGCGATGGCCTTGAGGCCGAGCCGCCACGCCTCCAGGTAGGCCTGCTCGATGTCGCGCGGCGTGGCGCTGGCGGGCATGTTGACCGTCTTCGAGATGGCCCCCGACAGGAAGGGCTGCACCGCCCCCATCATGCGGATGTGGCCCATGTACTGGATCGACCGCGTGCCGTTGGACGGCTTGAAGGCGCAGTCGAACACCGTCAGGTGGCCCTCGCGGAGCCCCGGGGCGCCCTCGATGGTCTCCATCTCGTCGATGAACTGCAGGATGGAGTGGATGGTCTCGGGCGCGTAGCCGAGCTTCTGCAGAGCGAGCGGCACCGTGTTGTTGACGATCTTGAGGACGCCGCCCCCCACGAGCTTCTTGTACTTCACGAGCGCGATGTCGGGCTCGATGCCGGTCGTGTCGCAGTCCATCATGAACCCGATGGTCCCGGTGGGCGCGAGCACGGTGACCTGCGCGTTGCGCACGCCGTGGAGCTCCCCGAGCCGCACGGCGTCGGCCCAGGAGGCCCGCGCCGCGTCCACCACGTCCACCGGGGCGAGCGCCGGGTCGATGCGGTCGATGGAGGCCGCGTGCTTGCGCAGCACGCCCAGGCAGGGCTCCCGGTTGGCGGCGAAGCCGGAGAACGGGCCCACGTGCGCCGCGATGCGCGCGCTCATGGCGTAGGCCTCGCCGGTCATGAGGGCCGTCACCGCGGCCGCCACCGCACGGCCGGCCTCCGAGTCGTACGGGACGCCGCTCGCCATGAGCAGGGCACCCAGGTTCGCATAGCCCAGCCCGAGCGGCCGGTACGCCTCGCTGTTCCGGCCGATGGTCTCGGTGGGATAACGCGCGTTCGAGACGAGGATCTCCTGCGCCAGGATGGTGAGGTCGACCGCGCGCTTGAACGAGCCCGCGTCGAACCCTCCGTCGATGGACCGGAAGTGCATGAGGTTCAGCGACGCGAGATTGCACGCCGAGTCGTCGAGGAACATGTACTCGGAGCACGGGTTCGACGCGTGGATGCGATCGGTGGCCGGGCAGGTGTGCCAGCCGTTCACCGTCGTGTCGAACTGCATGCCAGGATCCCCGCACAGCCAGGCCGCCTCGGTGATCTGCCGCATGAGCTCGCGCGCGGGGAGCTGGCCCACTGCGCGGCCGTCGGTCCGGGCCGTGAGCGCCCAGGCGCCGTCGTCCTGCACCGCGCGCATGAAGGCATCGCTGACGCGCACGCTGTGGTTCGCGTTCTGGAAGAAGACCGAGTCGTAGGCGCCGCCCCGCACGTTGAACCCGCCGTCGTAGCCCGCCTCGATGAGGGCCCAGGCCTTCTTCTCCTCCGTCGCCTTGGACAGGACGAACTCCTCGATGTCCGGGTGATCGGCGTCGAGGATGACCATCTTGGCGGCGCGGCGGGTCTTGCCGCCGCTCTTGATGACGCCGGCGAAGGCGTCGAATCCGCGCATGAACGAGACCGGTCCGGAGGCCTCGCCGCCGCCGGAGAGCGCCTCCCGCGAGGAGCGGATCCTGGAGAGGTTGGAACCGGTTCCCGAACCGTACTTGAACAGCATCCCCTCGGTGTGGGCGAGCTTCAGGATGGAGTCCATCGAGTCATCGACGGCGTTGATGAAGCAGGCGCTGCACTGCGGGTGCGCCTCCACCCCGACGTTGAACCAGACGGGCGAGTTGAACGACATCTTCTGCCGGTAGAGCAGGTGGGAGAGCTCCGCCTCGAAGCAGACGGCGTCCTCCTCGCTCGCGAAGTAGCCGTCCTTGCGCCCCCAGCCGCCGACGGTGGTGACCACCCGCCCCACGAGCTGCCGAACCGAGCGCTCGCGATCGGGGGAGCCCATGGCGCCCCGGAAGTATTTGGAGGCGACCACGTTGGTGGCGAGCGCCGACCAGCTCTTCGGCACCTCGATGTCCTTCTGCTCGAAGATGAGCGCCCCCCCCTCGCCGGTGATGGCCGCCGTTCGGAGCTCCCAGGCCAGCTCCTCCGCC
This sequence comes from Myxococcales bacterium, assembly GCA_038320275.1. Taxonomy (GTDB): domain Bacteria; phylum Myxococcota; class Myxococcia; order Myxococcales; family Anaeromyxobacteraceae; genus Anaeromyxobacter_A. The sequence goes on from JBBQEB010000016.1 coordinate 32,442, forward strand.
GGATCGACGCCGGGCGTGGAGAAGAACCGCGGCACCGCGATCCCGCGCTTCGACGGGCGCTTCGCGGCCTTCCCGTTCCGGCGCTGCCCCACAACGCTCTCCCGCTCGATCATCCGCCGTTCCCCTGTCCTGGCCGACTCGGCCATGCTGTGAACCCGAGCGTTCCCCCACGGAAGCCCGGCGCAAATCTCTCCCGATCAGATCCACTCTGGATGGCCTGAGAGGCACTTCACGATGTGACCGAGAAAAGGTGCGAACCCGGGCTCGACCGCCCGGGCTCGGAGGTCCCGTCAGCTCTCCACGCGATGATGTCCTGGCTACCAGGTGCGTCTGACAGCCACCCGCATGCTCCTCCGGTCACACCCGAAAGCCGGAGGGGTAGGCGTAGCTTAAGACTCGTGAGAGCAGAACGTCAAGCACGTGACCGCAACGTATGGTGGGGCGATGTCATGCCACATACAACCTGCAGCGAAACGCGGATCTGCACGTGCCGCCCGCGCTGGCGCCCCCTCGCCGAGCCGCAGGCGGCGACGGCGCGTGCTAAAAGCCCCCCTCCGATGCCCGCCGCGAACGACCACATCCGCAACTTCTCGATCATCGCGCACATCGATCACGGCAAGTCGACGCTCGCCGATCGGCTGCTGGAGAAGACCGGGACCGTCACGAAGCGCGAGTCCCAGGCGCAGTTCCTCGACAACATGGAGCTCGAGCGGGAGCGCGGGATCACCATCAAGGCCCAGACCGTCCGCATGGCCTACCGAGCGAAGGACGGGCGGGAGTACGAGCTCAACCTCATCGACACGCCCGGCCACGTCGACTTCGCCTACGAGGTGTCCCGCTCGCTCGCCGCCTGTGAGGGCGCGGTCCTGGTGGTGGACGCGACGCAGGGGGTGGAGGCGCAGACGCTCGCCAACGTCTACCAGGCGCTCGACCACGACCTCGAGATCATCCCCATCATCAACAAGATCGACCTTCCCAGCGCAGACGTGGAAGGCGTTCGCCGCGAGATCGAGGAGGTCATCGGCCTCGACGCCAGCGAGGCTGTCCCCACCTCGGCCAAGGAGGGCATCGGCATCGAGGAGATCCTCGAGCAGATCGTGAAGCGCGTGCCCCCGCCCCGGGGCGACCCGGAGGCGCCCCTGAAGGCGCTCATCTTCGACTCCTGGTACGACACCTATCGCGGCGTCGTCATGCTGGTGCGCGTGTTCGAGGGGGCCATCGCGCCCCGCACCCGCATCCAGCTCTGGTCGAACCGCAAGGAGTTCGAGGTGCAGGAGCTGGGCGTCTTCGCCCCCTTCTCCCGGCCGGTGGCGAAGCTCATCGCCGGTGAGGTGGGGGTGGTGGTCGCCAACGTGAAGGACGTCCACGACGCCAAGGTGGGCGACACCATCACCGAGGTCGGCAAGCCCGCCGAGGAGCCCTACCCCGGCTTCAAGGTGGTGAAGCCCATGGTGTTCTCGGGCGTCTTCCCCATCGAGGCGAAGGACTACGACGCGCTGCGCGACGCGCTCACCAAGCTGCGCCTGAACGACTCGGCCTTCACTTTCGAGCCGGAGACCTCGCAGGCGCTGGGCTTCGGCTTTCGCTGCGGGTACCTGGGCCTCCTCCACATGGAGATCGTCCAGGAGCGGCTGGAGCGCGAGTACGCGCTGACCCTCATCACCACGGCGCCGTCGGTGGTCTACCGGATCACCGACTCGGCCGGAGAGGTGACCGAGATCGACAGCCCGGCGAAGCTCCCCCCGGTGCAGCGGGTGGCGAAGCTGGAGGAGCCCATCCTCACCTGCCACATCCACGGCCGGACCGAGGACGTGGGGAACATCCTCAAGTTGTGCCAGGAGCGGCGCGGGGTGCAGCGCGACCTCAAGTACATCGGCACGCGCCGGGTGCAGATCACCTACGACATCCCTCTCGCCGAGGTGGTGTTCGATTTCTTCGACAAGCTGAAGAGCGTCTCGCGCGGCTACGCCAGCCTCGACTACGAGCTCAAGGGCTTCCAGGAGGCCGACCTGGTGAAGCTCGACTTCCTCATCAACGGGGAGCCGGTGGACGCGCTCTCCGTGATCGTGCACCGGGAGCACTCTTACCAGCGGGGCCGGGACCTCTGCGCTCGCCTGAAGGACGTCATCCCCAAGCAGATGTACGAGGTGGCCATCCAGGCGGCCATCGGGGCCAAGATCATCGCCCGCGAGACGGTGAAGGCTTACCGCAAGAACGTCCTTGCGAAGTGCTACGGCGGCGACATCTCGCGCAAGCGCAAGCTCCTGGAGAAGCAGAAGGAAGGCAAGAAGCGCATGAAGCAGGTGGGATCGGTGGAGATCCCGCAGGAGGCCTTCCTGGCGGTGCTCAAGGTCGATGATTAGGGGCGTGCCCCACCCTCAAATTCACCCGGAGCGCACGCGGCGCAACGGCCGGACGCCGAGGGCGAGCCCTCGCGCCGAGGTCGTGACGCTTTACGATGCGGCCCAGGAGCGATAGAAAACCTCTCCCATGACCCTCCGTGCGCGTCGAACAGGTCCAGCGTGAGCGAGCGCACCCTCCTGGACGCCGAGGCGGTCGAGCGGGCCGTGCAGCGGATGGCGCTCGAGCTCCTGGAGCGCGCCCCCAAGGGCCACGAGCTCGCGGTGGTGGGCATCCGGCGAGGCGGCGTGGCGCTGGCGGAGAGGCTGCGGGCGTGCCTCGCCGCGCACGGCCGGAAGACCGACCGCGGCACGCTCGACATCGCGCTCTACCGCGACGACCTCTCCGAGCGCGGCAGCGCGCCGGTGGTCGGCCCCACCGACATCCGCTTTCCCGTCGGGGGCAAGCTGGTCGTGCTGGCGGACGACGTGCTCTACACCGGCAGGACGGTGCGGGCCGCGCTCGACGAGCTGGTGGACTTCGGAAGGCCCCGCCGGGTGCTGCTGGCGGTCCTCGTCGATCGGGGTGGGCGGGAGCTGCCCATCGCGGCCGACGTGTGCGGCGCCCGGCTGGAGGTGGCCGAGGGCGACCAGGTGGAGGTCCGCATGGGGGATCAGCAGGGAGCGGACGACGCGGTGGTGGTCAAGGCGCGGGGAGAGCGAACGTGATCGGCCGGCATCGACATCTGCTCGGGCTCGAGGGGCTCTCCAGCGACGAGCTCGTCGAGGTGCTCTCGCTCGCCACCTCCATGAAGGAGGTCCTGCGCCGGCCCATCAAGAAGGTGCCCACGCTGCGTGGGCGGGGGATCGTGAACCTCTTCTTCGAGCCCTCCACGCGCACCCGCACGTCCTTCGAGGCCGCCGCCAAGATCCTCTCGGCCGACGCCATGAACTGGACCTCCGCCACCTCTTCGGTGACGAAGGGCGAGACGCTCGTCGACACCGCCAGGAACATCGAGGCGATGCGCCCCGACCTGCTCGTCATCCGCCATCCGGCCGGCGGCGCGCCGGGGCTCGTCGCCGAGCACGTCTCCTGCGCGGTGGTGTCCGCGGGAGATGGCGCGCACGAGCACCCCACGCAGGGCCTCCTCGACCTTTATACGCTGGCCGAGCACTTCACCCGCGCGGCCCACGGCCCGGGTGCGGCCCCCGACTTCGCTCTCCTGGCGGGGAAGACGGTCGCCATCGTGGGCGACATCTCCCACTCGCGGGTAGCGCGCTCCGACGTGCACGGCCTCACTGCGCTGGGCGCGCGGGTGCGGTTCTGCGGACCTCCCACCATGATGCCGCCGGGGGCGGAGGGGCTCGGCGCCACCGTTCACATATCCCTGCGCGAGGCGGTCGAAGGCGTCGACGCGGTGGTCATGCTCCGCATCCAGCACGAGCGCATCGGCGACCCGCTCATCCCAGGGACGCGCGAGTATTCGAAGGTGTGGGGGCTCAACGCCAAGAAAGCCGCCGAGTGGCTCGTCCCCGGCTGCGTCATCCTCCACCCCGGTCCGATCAACCGGGGCGTGGAGCTCTCGCCGGACGTCGCCGACGGCCCGCGCTCCCTCATCCTCGATCAGGTCGAGAACGGAGTCGCCGTGCGCATGGCTGTGCTGTACCTGCTGGTGGGCGCAGGCGCCGAGGCGGCGGAGGCCCGGCCATGAGCGAGCTCTTCTTCATCGAGGGCGGCCGGGTGATCGACCCCGCGCGCGGCCTCGACGCGATCCGCACGGTGGTGATCCGCGACGGGCGCGTGGCCGAGGTCGCCGAGCGGGTGGAGCGGCCCCGCGGCGCCCGGGCGATCGACGCGCGCGGGCGCTGGGTCACGCCGGGCTTCATCGACCTGCACGTCCACCTCCGGGAACCGGGACAGGAATACAAGGAGACGGTGGAGACGGGGGCGCGCGCGGCGTCAGCGGGCGGCTTCAGCGCGGTGTGCGCCATGCCCAACACGCTGCCGCCCAACGACAACGTCGGCATCACCGAGCTCATCCTGTCGCGCGCGGCAGCTGCGGGCTTCGCCCGCGTGTACCCGGTGGGCTGCGTCTCCCGGGGCCAGAAGGGCGAGGAACTCGCCGAGCTGGGCGACCTCGCCGGCGCCGGCTGCGTCGCGCTCTCCGACGACGGAAAGCCGGTGGTCTCGGCCTCGCTCATGCGCAGGGCGCTCGAGTACGCCCGCGCGTTCGGCCTGCCCATCTCGGTCCATGCCGAGGACCCCGGGCTCTCCGGCAAGGGCGTCATGCACGAGGGCGCTGCCTCGACGCGGCTCGGGCTGGCCGGAATCCCTGCCGCCGCCGAGGACGTGATGGTCCTGCGCGACATCGCCCTCGCCGAGCTCACCGGTGGCCGCCTGCACGTGGCGCACCTCTCCACCGCCGGCAGCGTGCGCGCGGTGCGCGAGGCGAAGCGCCGAGGGCTCGCGGTGACCGCGGAGGTGACGCCGCACCACCTCACCCTCACCGACGAGGACATCGCGGGCTCCGGCTACGACCCCGCCTTCAAGATGAGCCCGCCGCTGCGATCCGC
>JBBQEB010000017.1:0-35429 GCA_038320275.1 Myxococcales bacterium
TGGAGTGGTCGGAACACGAGGGGCGGGGCTCGGCCGCGCTCCGCTTCGCCCAGGTCACCGCCTCCACCCGCTCGCGCACCGAGGCGCTCCTCGTGCGCCTTCCCGCGCTGGCCGGGGCCGTGCTCCTGAGTGACGAGGGGCCGCCGATCGCCTTGGGAGAGCCGGTGCTCCGGCACGAGCGCCGTCCGGGAGAGGCAGCCGCGGGGCTGGTGCGCTCGCGCCCGGACGCCTTTGCACAGGCGAATCGGAAGGCCAACGCGCACCTGGTGGAGACCGCGCTCGCCATGCTCGCTCCCGCCGGCGAGGCCGTGCTGGAGCTGTTCTGCGGTGCGGGAAACTTCACCGCGCCGCTCGCCGCCCTGGGCTCGAGCGTGCACGCTGTCGAGGTGCAGGGGCCCGCTCTCGACCTTGCCCGCGCCGACGCTGCCGCGGGTCCGGCTGCCGGATACCCCGAGGCCGCCGGGAAGGTTCGCTTCTTCGCGGGCGACGCGCTGGGCCTCGCCCGCGCCTTCGGCCGGGAGACCGGGGCGTCTGCCCGCCGCTTCCGCACCGCGCTCCTCGATCCGCCGCGCGAGGGGGCGCGCGGCGCGGGCCAGGCGCTGCTCGAGCTGGGGGTGGAGCGGGTGGTGTACGTCTCCTGCGATCCCGCCACGCTGGCGCGCGACCTGCGGGGCTTCGTGGACGCCGGCTTCGCCATCCGGGCGGTGCAGCCGGTGGACATGTTTCCCCAGACACACCACGTCGAGGCGGTGGCGCTCCTCGAACGTTGAGCCCTGCAGGCGGCCCTCACGCCCCCTCGCGCCGCTCCCCCGGCCAGCCCGCGCGCGGGCCCGCGTACACCACCCGGCCCGCCGCGAGCTCGAGGACGTGGCCGATGGAGGGGACGAGATCCTCGCGGTGGTGGGTGACCAGCAGCACCTGCGTGCCCGCCCGGCAGAGCCCTTCGACGTCCGCGAGCAGCGCCTCCCGGCTGGGCGCATCCAGCCCGTCACAGGGCTCGTCCAGCACCAGGAGCTCCGGGTCGCGCACCAGCGCGCGCGCGAGGAGGAGCTTGCGCAGCTCGCCGTAGGAGACGGCGTGGACGTGGCGGCCCGCGAGATGGGCGACGCCCAGGCGGGCCATGCAGCGCGCCGCGGCCGCCCGCTCTGCCTCGCCCGGCGCCTCCGGCAGGCCGATGCTCGCGGTGAACCCGGAGGCCACCACGTCCTCGGCGAGGAGGTTGGCGCGGTGGCGGGCCTGCAGCTCCGGGGAGACGATGCCCACCCGCGCCTTCACCTCCCAGACGCTGGCGCGCTCGCCCAGCTCGAGGCGCGAGACGCGCCCGCCCGGCATGGCCTGCTCGTCCCCCACCACGAGCCGAAGCAGCGTCGACTTCCCGGCGCCATTGGGGCCCACCACAGCCCAGCTCTCGCCCGCGCGCACCTTCCAGGTGAGCCCGTGCAGCACCTCTTTCCCCTCGACCCGCACGTCGGCGTTCTCGATGGACACGAGCGTCCGCCCCGGCGCGTTGCCCGGAGCGCGGCGCGGCGCCGGCGAAGGAGGGCGCTCGCCCGCGGCCGCCGCGACCGGAAGGGCGTGGCGGCGCAGCACCGCTTCGCGCGGTCCCTGCGCCAGGATGCGCCCCCCGTGCAGCACCGCCACCTGCGTGATCTCGGGGACGAGCTCGCCGTGGCGGTGGGTGGCGAGGACGAGCGGCGTGCCCTCCCGCGCCACCCGCGAGACGAGCGCCAGGAAGGAGGCGCGCGAGGGCGCGTCGAGCCCGTGACAGGGCTCGTCCAGGAAGAGCAGGCGCGGTCTGCCCACCAGCGCCCGGGCCAGGAGGACCTTGCGTGCCTCGCCGCTGGAAAGCTCCAGCATGGAGCGGCCTGCCAGGTGCGCCACGCCCAGCGTCGACAGCACCTCCTCCACCCGGGCCACCTGCACCTCCGTCGCGGCCTCGGGAGGCCAGACGGTGTCCGTGAACCCGCTCCGGACCGCCGCCTCCACCGGCAGCGCCCAGTCGCGGCGCACGTACTCCTGCTGCAGCTCCGGCGAGACGAGCCCGATCCGCACCCGGACGCCGATGGGGCTCTCCTCGGGCCCGGCTCCCAGGTGAAAGACCCGCCGCCCGCCGCCGTCGTAGTGGGGCCAGACGTCGCCGCGCAGGAGCCCGAGGAGCGTCGACTTGCCCGAGCCGTTGGGGCCCAGGATTCCCCAGGAGACGCCCTCCCGCAGCGCGAAGTCGATCCCCGAGAGGACGGACACGCCGCCGAGCCGCACCTCGACTCCCTGAAGCTGCACGAGCGGCGGGGGCGCGTCCACGGGGTGAGGGCTATAGTCGGCCGATGGAGGCGCGCCTCGTCGAGTTCGCCCGGCTCCTGCGGGAGAACGGCCTCCGCATCTCGCCGGCGGAGGTGGCGGATGCCGCCCGGGCCGCCGCGCTGGTGGGTGCCGGAGCCCGGGAGCCGTTCCGGGACGCGTTGCGGGCCACGCTGGTGAAGCGCTCCTCCGACGCGGCGCTCTTCGACGCGCTCTTCGGCGTGTACTTCTCCGGGCTGGGGCGGTCGCTCGAGCGGCTCGACCGCGGCCTCCTCGCCGACCTCGCGTGCGAGGGGCCTGGTGCCCTCCTCGACGTGGAGAGCCTGCGCGCGGTCGCGCGCGCCCTGGAGGCGTTGCTTCCAGGGATGTCGCCGCTCGCGCGGGCGGTGCTTGCAGGCGAGCGCGGTGAGGTAGCCGGGCTGTTCGAGCTCTCGGCGCGCGGCCTCGACTTTGGTGCGCTCTCCACGCCCTCGCAGGTGGGCTTCTACGGCCGGCGCATCCTCAGCGGCGCCGGCGGGGAGGGCGCCTCGCGCGAGCTCGCAGCGCTCCCGGCGGCGCTGGCGGCGCGGGGCGTCTCGGCGCGCGCCCTGGAGCTCGTGGGCGAGCGACTGCGGGAGATCCTGCACGCGCTGGAGGAGGCCGCGCGGGGGCACGCAGACGGGGAGCGGCGCGCCCGCGCGGAGGCCCGCCGCCATCGCAGCCTCTCTCCCTCCGGCTTCGGCGCGCTCTCTCGCGAGGACGTCGCCCGCACCGAGCTCGCGGTCCGCCGGCTGGCGGAGCGGCTCCACTCGCGCCTCGCGGCGAGGGAGCGCGCACGGCGGGGGGCGCTGAACGTCCGCCGCACCTTGCGGCTCAACATGGGGCTCTCCGGGATGCCGGCGCGGCTCGCCTGGCGCCGCAAGAGGCCCGAGCGCCCCGACGTGGTGGTGCTCTGCGACGTCTCGGACTCGGTGCGCCACGTCGCGCGCCTCATGCTCCTCTTCCTGCATACGCTGCAGGGCGTGTTCACGCGGGTGCGCAGCTTCGTCTTCGTCTCCGAGGTGGGCGAGGTCACCGCTGCGTTCCGGCGGGAGCGCGACCCGGCCCGGGCGGCCGAGCTCGCCACCTCGGGTGATGGGGTGAGCGTCGCCGGAAACTCGAACTACGGCCGGGCGCTGAAGCAGTTCCACGAGCGCCACCGCGCGGTGGTCACGCGCCGAACCACCGTGCTCGTCATCGGCGACGGCCGGAACAACTACCACCCGCCGCACGCGTGGGTGCTGGACGAGCTGCGGAGACGCTCCAGGCGCCTGCTCTGGATCTGCCCCGAGGAGCGCTGGGGCTGGGGGCAGGGGGACAGCGAGATGCTGGTCTACGCCCCCAAGGTGGAGCGGGTGGCGGTGGTCACCACGCTGGCCGAGCTGGAGGGGCTCGCGGACGTGCTCGTGCCACGCCGCGCGCGCAGGTGAGCGCGTGCGCGGCGCGGTTGACGCCGCCGGGCACCGCCGCCTACCTTCGGGCGCTCCATGTCCGATGTGCCCCTGCGAGAGATGGTGGACCGCGCCCGCGCGCCCGCCCTGATCAGTGCGAGCGCCGTGAAGGGACCGGAAGCCAGCGCACCGTCGGCCGCCGGGCGCACCGTGTTCGTCCACACCTTCGGCTGCCAGATGAACGACTCCGACAGCGCGCGCATGGTGGAGCTGCTCGGGCGCAACGGCTTCGCGGCCGTGGCGCACCCGGAGGACGCCGACCTCATCCTCCTCAACACCTGCGCCGTCCGCGAGAAGGCGGAGCAGAAGCTGCTCTCGGCGCTGGGCCGCTACCGCCAGCACAAGGCGCGCCGGGGCACGCTCCTCGGCGTGGGCGGGTGCGTGGCGCAGGGCGAGAAGGAGCGGCTCCTCCGGCGCGTGCCGTACCTCGACTTCGTCTTCGGGCCGGACAACATCGCTCGCCTGCCGCAGATGGTCGAGCGGGCTCGCCGGGAGCGATTCGCCGAGACCGGCTGGATGCCCTCGGAGGAGTACCTCTTCCCGCGCGCCGACCCCGACGCCGCGCGCGGGCGGGCGAGCGCCTTCGTCACCGCCATGAAGGGCTGCGACAACGTCTGCTCCTTCTGCATCGTCCCGTACACCCGCGGGCGCGAGGTCTCCCGCCCGGCGGCCGAGGTCCTGGCCGAGTGCGCGGCGCTCTCCGCGGTGGGCGTGCGTGAGGTGACGCTCATCGGGCAGAACGTGAACTCTTACGCGGGCGGCTGCGACTTCGCGGACCTCCTGCGCGGCGTGGCGGCGCTCCCGGGCGTCGAGCGCGTGCGCTTCACCACGAGCCACCCCCACGACCTCTCCGACCGGCTGGTGGAGGTCTTCGCGGACGAGCCGCGGGTCATGCCGCACTTCCACCTGCCGGTGCAGTCCGGCTCGGACGCGGTGCTCGCCCGCATGCGTCGCGACTACTCGGCCGCCGGGTACCTGGCGCGCCTCGACCGGCTGCGCGCCGCCCGCCCCGGGATCGCCGTCACCACCGACTTCATCGTCGGGTTCCCCGGCGAGACCGACGCCGACTTCGAGGCCTCGCTGGCCCTCCTGGAGCGGGCGCGCTTCGAGGGCTCCTTCTCCTTCGTCTACAGCCCGCGCCCGCACACCGGGGCGGCCCGCCGCCTGGGGAGCGCGCCCGAGTGGCTGGAGGTGCCGCGCGAGGTGGCGGTGGCGCGGCTGGAGCGCCTGCAGGCCGCGCAGCGGGCGATCACCTCCGCACATCTCCGCGCGGCGCTGGGGCGAACGGTGCGGGTGCTGGTGGAGGGAGCCATCGACGGCGACGAGGCCCGCCGCTTCGGCCGGACCCCCGAGAACCATGGCGTGCACCTCGAGGCGAGCCCCGAGCGCGCGCCGGCGGGCGCGGTGGTGGACGTCCTCGTCACGCGCGCCCATGCGAGCTCGCTCTCCGGAGAGCTGGCGCCGGGCCCGGCATGAACGGCCGCGCCCGCCTCGCCTGGTGCGCCGTGGCGGCGTACATGGGCCTCATCTTCTACCTTTCCACGCAGTCGAACCCGCTCCCCGAGCTCACCTCGCGCGTCTGGGACAAGCTCCTCCACGGGGTGGAGTACGGCACGCTGGGCGGGCTCGTCCTCCTCGCGCTGCGGGCGAGCGGCGCTGGCCTCCGGCGGGCGCTTCCGCTGGCCGTCCTCGTGGCAAGCCTCTACGGGGTGACCGACGAGCTGCACCAGGCCTTCGTGCCCAACCGCTCCTGCGACGTGCGGGACTGGATCGCCGACACGCTCGGTGCATGCGCCGGTGCGGCGGCCACCGCGGGAGCCTTGCGAGCCCTCAGGTAGCGGGCTAGCATGCGCGGCTTCCACCGCTCCACTCGAGGTGCGTCCCGCATGGCGACAGTCCGGCCCTTCGGCGGCAAGGCGCCGACCGTCCACCCCTCGGCCTTCCTCGTCGAAGGTTCGCTGGTGATCGGCGACGTGGACATCGCCCAGGACTGCTCGGTCTGGTTCGGGGCCATCGTCCGGGGCGACGTGAACTCCATCCGCATCGGCGCGCGCTCCAACGTCCAGGACCAGAGCGTCATCCACGTCACGAATCACACCCATCCCACCGTGGTGGGCGAGGACGTCACCTTGGGTCCCAGGGTGACGCTGCACGGCTGCACGGTGAAGGACCGCTGCCTCATCGGCATCGGCGCGGTGGTCATGGACGGCGCGGTGGTGGGAGAGGATGCCATGGTGGGCGCGGGCTCGCTCGTGCCGCCGAGGATGGTCGTGCCGCCGCGCACGCTGGCGGTGGGCTCACCGGCCAAGGTGAAGCGCGACCTCACCGACGCCGAGGTCGCGTTCTTCCGCACCTCCGCGCAGAACTACGTGCGCTACGCCCAGCAGTACCTGCGGGAGGGCTGGGCGGGCCGCTGAGCCTCGCGCGGGGCCTCCAGGCTGGCCTCGCAAGGAGCCCCGAGCCCCACCACGGCGATGCTGGAGAGACTGGTCGAGGCGCTCGGTGAGCAGTCGCTCGGGCTGGGCTACGCCTTCGTGTTCGGCGCGCTCCTCCTCTGTGGGTTCGGGCTGCCCGTGCCGGAGGACGTGGTGCTGGTGACCGGCGGCGTGCTCGCCTGGCTCGCCTCGCCGCTCGAGCGCGTCACCGTGCGCACGCTGGCGGCGGACAGCGGTTTCCGCACCATGGCGCTGGTGGGGCTGGCCGGGATCCTCGCGGGCGACTCCGTCATCTACTTTCTCGGCCGCCGCCTGGGAGCGCGCGTCGCCGAGTTCCGCTTCCTGCGCCGGCTCGTCCCTCCGGAGAAGCTCGAGGAGGTGGAGAAGCAGCTCCGCCGTCGCGGCACCGTGGTCGTCATGCTGGCCCGCTACCTCCCCGGGCTGCGCGCCCCCACCTTCTTCACGGTGGGTCACTCGCGACTACCGTACTGGGAGTTCCTGCTCTACGACGGCCTGGCCGCGCTGGTGTCCGCGCCGCTGTGGGTGGCGCTGGGCTTCTGGTTCGGCGACGACATCGGGCGGGCGGCGCGCGAGGCCACCCGTTTCGGGCACTACATCCTGCTCGCGGTGGCGGTGGTGTCGTTCGCGCTCGCAGCGCGCTGGATGCAGCGGCGGCGGGCGTCGCAGGCGGCGCGCCGGGCGCGCTCGCGCGAGCCGGCGGACGGCGCCGGCGACCGCTGAAGAGAGCGCCCGCGGTGGCGAGGAGGCTGCCTTGACCTCCCCGGACCCCGGCCGATATACGTCCGCATGCTCAACCGCGACGACCTCCGCGAGGCGCTCACCTTCGACGACGTGCTGCTCGTCCCGGGCGAGAGCGACGTCCTGCCCAAGACGGTCGAGACCGCGACCCGCCTCACCCGCCACCTCCAGCTCAACATCCCCCTCGTCTCGGCCGCGATGGACACCGTCACCGAGGCGCGCATGGCCATCGCCATGGCGGCGGCCGGCGGGATCGGGTTCATCCACAAGAACCTGACCGTGGAACAGCAGGCGGCCGAGGTCCTCAAGGTGAAGAAGTACGAGTCGGCGGTGGTCGGCGATCCCATCACCATCGAGCCCGAGGCGCGCATCGCCCAGGCGGTCGCGCTCATGCGCGAGAACGGGATCAGCGGCATCCCGGTCACCAAGAACGGCAAACTGTTCGGCATCCTCACCAACCGCGACCTCCGCTTCGAGCGGAACCTCGAGCAGCGCGTCGAGGAGGTGATGACGCGCGACCTGGTGACGGCCCGGGAGGGCGTCACCATCGAGGAGGCGAAGGACCTCCTGCACCGCCACCGCATCGAGAAGCTCCTGGTAGTGAACGAGGCCTACGAGCTGCGCGGGCTCATCACCATCAAGGACATCGAGAAGATCCAGCAGCATCCCAACGCCGCCAAGGACCGGCTGGGACGGCTGCTCTGCGGGGCGGCCGTGGGAGTGGGGCCGGATCGAGAGGCGCGCGTTGCGGCGCTCCTCAAGGCGGGGGCGGACGTCATCGCCATCGACACCGCCCACGGCCACTCGCGCGGCGTCATCGATGCGGTCCGCGCCACCAAGGCCGACTTCAAGGGCGTGGAGCTGGTGGCCGGCAACGTCGCGACCGCCGAGGCTGCCGAGGCGCTCTGCAAGGCGGGCGTGGACGCGGTGAAGGTGGGCATCGGCCCGGGCTCCATCTGCACCACGCGCGTAGTGGCCGGCGTGGGCGTGCCGCAGGTCACCGCGGTGGACGACTGCGCCCGGGCGGCGGAGCGCCACGGCATCCCGGTCATCTCGGACGGCGGGGTGAAGTACTCGGGCGACGTGGTGAAGGCCCTCGCCGCCGGCGCCTCGACGGTGATGGTGGGCTCGCTCCTCGCCGGGACCGAGGAAGCTCCGGGGGAGGTCATCCTCTACCAGGGGCGCTCGTACAAGAGCTACCGAGGCATGGGCTCCATCGCGGCCATGAAGGAGGGCTCCCGCGACCGGTACTTCCAGTCGGACGTGTCCGAGGCGGACAAGCTCGTGCCCGATGGCATCGAGGGGCGCGTTCCCTACAAGGGCGCGGTGGCCATGAACGTGTTCCAGCTCATCGGCGGCCTGCGCAGCGGCATGGGCTACCTCGGCTGCAAGAACATCCCGGAGCTGCGCCAGAAGCCCAGGTTCCTGCGCATCTCCAGCGCGGGGCTGCGCGAGAGCCACGTCCACGACGTCATCATCGTGCAGGAAGCGCCCAACTACCGGGTGGACTGAAGGTGATGCCCACGGCCTTTGCGAGCGCGGGCGGCCTGCCGGCCGACGCGGCGCACCTGCACGCCGAGCGCATCCTCATCATCGATTTCGGGTCGCAGACCACGCAGCTCATCGCGCGCCGGCTGCGCGAGCTGGGCGTCTACTGCGAGATCCACCCTTGCACCGCCACCGAGGCCACCGTCCGCGCCTTCGCGCCGCGCGGGGTGGTGCTCTCGGGCGGCCCGGCGAGCGTCCTCGCGGAGGGCAGCCCGCGGGTGGTCCGGGCGGTCTTCGAGCTGGGCGTTCCCGTGCTCGGCATCTGCTACGGGCTGCAGCTTTTGGCGCTCGAGCTGGGTGGGCGGGTTGGCACGGCTGTACACCGAGAGTACGGCCCGGCAACGATCGACGTCGCGCAGGGCTCGCCGCTGTTCCAGGGGCTGCCGCCGCGGCTCGACGTCTGGATGAGCCACGGCGACCGGGTGGAGGCGCTTCCGGACGGCTTCGAGCCCATCGCCTCCACGCCTGCGGCCCCGTTCGCCGCGGTCGAGGACCGCCGCCGTCACTTCTACGGCGTCCAGTTCCATCCCGAGGTGGTGCACACGCCGCGCGGCAAGGACCTCCTCTGGAACTTCGCGAGCCGCATCTGCGGGCTCTCCGGCACCTGGTCCATGCGCTCTTACGCCGAGGTGGCGGTGGAGGCCATCCGCGCCCAGGTGGGCGAAGGACACGCCATCTGCGGCCTCTCCGGCGGAGTCGATTCGGCAGTCGCCGCGCTCCTCGTGCACCGCGCGGTCGGCGATCGCCTGCGCTGTATCTTCGTCGACAACGGGCTGCTCCGCGCCGGCGAGCGGCAGGCGGTGGAGGACGTGTTCGGCCGCATGTTCCACCTCCCGCTCGTCACCGCCGACGCGCGGGAGCGCTTCATGCGCGAGCTGGCGGGGGTCACCGACCCGGAGCGGAAGCGAAAGATCATCGGCCGCGAGTTCATCGCCGTGTTCGAGGAGGAGGTGGAGCGGCTGGCGGCCCACGGCGAGCGCGCCCAGTTCCTGGTGCAGGGCACGCTGTACCCCGACGTCATCGAGTCGGTGTCGTTCAAGGGCCCCTCCGCTACCATCAAGAGCCATCACAACGTCGGTGGGCTGCCCGAGCGGATGAAGCTCGGCCTGGTCGAGCCGCTGCGGGAGCTCTTCAAGGACGAGGTGCGCGCGCTCGGGAAGGAGCTCGGGCTCCCCGCTGCGAGCGTGCAGCGCCAGCCCTTTCCTGGCCCCGGGCTCGCCATCCGCGTGCTGGGCGAGGTCACCGAGGAGAGGCTCGACGTGCTGCGGCGCGCCGACACCATCGTGCAGGAGGAGATCCGGGCCGCTGGGCTCGAGGAGAAGCTCTGGCAAGGCTTCGCGGTGCTCCTGCCGGTGCGGAGCGTGGGCGTCATGGGGGACCAGCGCACCTACGAGAGCACCTGCGCCGTGCGGGCGGTCGAGTCCTCGGACGGCATGACCGGCGACTGGGCTCGGCTGCCCTACGACCTCCTGGCGCGGCTCTCCACCCGCATCATCAACGAGGTCCGCGGCATCAACCGCGTGGTGTACGACATCTCGTCCAAGCCGCCCGCCACCATCGAGTGGGAGTAGGGCGGGCGCTGCGCGTTGCGGGGGTGGGCACATGTCGGCGGAGTGGCCATCGCGCGCACGTCGCCCCGCGTACCTTGGTCAAGGTAGTATCGCGGCATGATTCGCCGCGTTCTCCTCGCGAGCCTCCTCGCGCCGCTCGTCGCCTGCCAGGACTACAACTTCAACCCGGTCGGCAAGTGCATCATCCAGCCGGGCTCCTCGCGCATCCAGCTCGCCAACGTCGCCACCGCGGACCTCCTCTTCGTGGTGGACGACTCCGGGTCGATGCAGGCGGAGCAGGCGAGCCTCGCCCGGAACTTCGGCTCGTTCATCGCGGCCCTGGCGCGCACGCAGGCGGAGCGCGCCGCCAACGGGCAGCAGCCGTTCGAGTTCCACATCGCGGTGACGACCTCGTCGGTGTTCGAGGGCTGGCAGCCCTCCGGCGCGCCGCAGTGCAAGGCGCAGCAGACGAACGGGCCCCTCACCTGCAACGTGCTGCAGCCGACCTACAGCTGGAAGGACCCGTACTCCTACGCCTGCACCACGGCCGGCTCGGATTGCGGGGACCTCATCCAGAACTACCACTTCCTCGGGTGTACCAACGGCGGCGTGTCGACGGACAAGGCGCCCTACTGGTCGGGCGGGTTCGTCGCCAACGGCGGCAATCCCCGGGTCCTCCACTTCACGAAGGACCTCGACTGGGGAAGCTGGGGGACCGCCTCGGTCGATCCGAAGCTCACCGCCCTCGTCGGGCAGTTCCAGCAGAACATCAACGTCGGCACCTGCGGGTCGGGCATGGAGCAGCACTTCGAGGCGGGCCGGCTGGCGGTGGAGAAGGCGCTGCGGCAGGGCGGCCTCAGCCAGCCCGACGTCGCGGCGAGCGAGTGGCCGCACCCGGGCGCGAAGATGGTGGTGGTGTTCCTGGGCGACGAGGACGACTGCTCCTCGCCCAACGATCCGCTGAAGGGGCTCTTCTTCACAGCCGACCGCAATGCCCCCGGCAACGACGTCTGCCTCGACGACGAGCTCAAGCCGGCGGCCGAGCAGAAGATGTTCTCCGTCCAGCAGTACGCCGATTACTTCACCAGCCTGAACCGCCCCTTTGGCGCCGCCTTCATCTACTCGGCGGTGAACTGCCACGTGGACCCGCAGGGTAACACCGTGTGCGATCCGGGCCTCTGCAGCTGCGAGTGCCCTCCGGGCTGCGCGAGCTGCGGCCCCAGCGCGACGGGCGCCTGCCAGCTCCCGGCGGAGTGCAGCGGCAAGAGCACCGGCTATCGCTTCAACCGGCTGTCGTCGGCCTTGCGAGCGAAGGGTGTCGCGACGCTCGACGCCTCCGTCTGCAGCTACGACTTCGGCAAGACGCTGCAGGGGATCGCCGAGCTGGTGAAGCCTCCCCCCGGCCTCACCTTGCCGTCCCTGCCGGCCGACAAGTCGGTGTCCGTCCTGCGCATCGAGAGCACCGACGGGAAGACGTCGCGCTATTGCAGCGGCCCCGGCCCGGGCCTCGACTGGTCGTTCGTGGATTGCAAGAGCGGCGCGCAGGTCGTCGACGCCACCACGGCCTGCATCGCCATCAATCACGACAGCGGGCGCTGCGAGCCGAACCCTGGCGAGACGTACATCATGCAGTACCTCGGCATGGTGCCTGAGGGCGGGTGCACCTCCAGCGACGCCTGCTCGGCGAAGCTCGGCGGGAGCTCCGGAGACTGGACCTGCCAGAAGTCCCCCGGCCAGACCGTGGGGACCTGTCTGTGCAGCGGCAGCGCCGGGTAGGGCCGGGTGTGGAAGGCCGCGCCCGCTTCGGCTGGCGCGGCCCCGCGCGTTCACATAGGGTCTAGGGCCCGGCGGCCGGCGGGTCGCCCGGGCTCACCGTGAGGACGCGCCTCATGACCCGATTCCTCCGTACCCTGACCTTGCCCATCGTTCTCTGCGCGTCCGGCCCCGCGGACGGCCAGGCTCCGGCTCCGGCTCCGGCGGTGCACACCGCTGCGGGCGTGCCCGACCCGGCGGTGGAGGGGCTCCTCGCCCGCGCGGATGCGGCCTGGCGCCGCCGCGACGAGCCTGGGCAGCTCGACGCCATTCGCAAAGCGCTGGACGAGGCGGAGAAGGCTTCGCCCAAGGACTACGGCGTCCTCTGGCGCCAGTCCCGGCTCCTGTTCTGGAGCTCTGACGATCCTGGCCTCGCCGACGACGAGAAGAGCCAGCTCGGAAAGAAGGGCTGGGATTACGGCGAGCGCGCCGCCGCCCTCAACCCGAACGGGGTCGAGGGGTGGTACTACGCCGCGCTCGGGATGGGGAACTACTCCCTCGGCATCGGTGTCCTGAAGGCGCTCGGGCAGGGGATCGAAGGAAAGTTCAAGGATCGCCTGGGAAGGGCCGAGCGCATCGAGGCGGATTACCACGATGCGGGCATCTACAATGCGTGGGGCCGCTTCTATTACAAGCTGCCCTGGCCCAAGTACGACGCCGGCAAGAGCGAGTCGAACCTGCGCAAGTCCTTGCGGGTCAACCCCGACAATGTACGAGGTCGGGTTTATCTGGCCGAGCTATACCTGAAGGAAGACCATCCGAAGGAAGCCCGCAAGCTTCTGGAGGAGGCCGCCGCCCACGAACCGGGCTCCTACGATCCGCCGGAAGAACGGCGCTACCAGAAGCGCGCGCGCGACCTCATCGCCGGTCTGAAGGGCTGAGGCAGCGAGGGGGAGGACCGACATGATCTCGAGGCAGGAACTGCAGCAGGGCCCGGCGCGGCCCCGCAGCGTCGTGGAGATGTTCGAGGCCACCGCCGCGAAGCAGGGCACGCAAACGGCGACCAAGCAGAAGCGTGACGGACGCTGGGTCGATACGAGCTGGGCGGAGATGGCGCGGCGGACGCGCGATATCTCCGACGGCCTCGCCTCCCTGGGCGTCGCGAAGGGCGACCGGGTCGCCATCATCGGCGAGACCTGCACCGAGTGGATCCTCGCCGACGTCGGGATCATGGGCGCGGCGGCGGTGGTGGTACCGATCTACCAGTCCAACAGATCCCACGACTGCCAGTACATCCTGGAGAACTCCGGGACGCGCTTCATCTTCTGCGACACCGAGGCGCAGGTCGCGAAGATCCGCGAGGTCCGCGCAAAGCTCCCCGAGCTGAAGGGCATCATCCGCTTCACGGGCGCGCCGCGGGACGGCTTCGAGCTCACCCTCGACGGGGTGGAGCGAGCCGGAGCGGGCTGGCGGGCGGCCAACGAGTCGGCCCACGCAGCGCGCCTCGCCTCGCTCTCGCTCGATGAGCCTGCGTGCTTCATCTACACCTCGGGGACGACCGGCAATCCCAAGGGCGTCGTCCTCACCCACGGCAACTGGGTGTACGAGGCGGAAGCCGTCTCCAGCATCCAGCTCATCCGCTCCGATGACCTCGTCCTCTGCTTCCTGCCCATGGCGCACTCCTTCGCCAAGGTGATCGAGGCGGTCTGGTTCAAATCGGGCGCGACCGCCGCCTTCGTCGAGTCGATGGAGAAGATCATCGACAACGCGGGAGAGGTGCACCCGACGGTCATGCCGTCGGTGCCCCGCATCTTCGAGAAGGCGTACAACGCCGTCCTCACGAAGGGGCTCGCGACGCCGGGGCTGAAGGGCAAGCTCTTCAAGTGGAGCATCGACAGCCTGGAGGCGTTCGTCCGCGCCCACGAGGCCGGCAAGGACGGCAACAGCCTCGGGCTCACCGTCGGCAAGCGGCTCGTGTTTCCCAAGCTGGGGGCCGCGCTGAAGGAGCGCTTCGGCGGCCGGATGCGCGTCTTCATTTCCGGCGGCGCGCCGCTCTCGCCCAAGATCGGGTGGTTCTTCCAGTCCGTCGGCTTCGAGATCCTGGAGGGCTACGGGCTCACCGAATCCGCCGCGGCCACCTTCGTGAACCGGCCCGGCCGCGCCAAGATCGGCACGGTGGGACCGGCGGTCCCCGGTACCGAGGCGCGCATCGCCGAGGACGGCGAGATCCTGATCCGAGGCCCGGGCATCATGAAGGGCTACTTCCAAAACCCCGCCGCGACGGAGGAAATGCTCAAGGACGGCTGGCTCTACACCGGCGACATCGGCGAGCTCGACCAGGACGGGTTCCTCCGCATCACCGACCGCAAGAAGGACATCATCGTCACCGCGGGCGGAAAGAACGTCGCCCCGCAGAACCTCGAGAACGAGCTCAAGACGGAGCCGCTCATCTCGCAGGTGATGGTGCACGGCGACAAGCGCAAGTTCCTCTCTGCCCTGGTGACGCTCAACGAAGAAAACGTCCGCAAGTGGGCGGGGGAGAACGGCGTGGCCTTGTCGGGTCCGCTGCACGAGGACGGCCGCGTCCGGGCGCGGGTGCAGCAGGCCATCGACGTGCTCAACGCGAAGCAGGCGAACTACTCCAGCATCAAGAAGTTCGCCATCCTCGCGGGCGACTTCACCCAGGAGGCGGGCGAGCTCACCCCCACGCTCAAGGTGAAGCGGAAGTTCTGCACCCAGAAGTACGCGCAGCTCCTGGATGGCTTCTACCGGGACTGACGAAGGTGGCCGTCTAGGCGGGGCGCTCTGCCGCGATGCGTTGACAGAGAAGCGGCCGGCCCCTAGCTTCCGTTGACTCGATAATCAACGGAGGCGACGCATGGCGGGCCAGGTGGAAAGTGTGAAGAGCCTGTTCGAGAAGCACATGCCGGAGCGGCTGCAGACAAAGCCGGACGTGGTCGCCAAGATCGGCGCGGTCTACCAGTTCAACATCTCCGGGCCGGGGGGCGGGCAGTGGTCGGTGGACTGCACCAAGCCCGGGGGCGCCGTGGTCGCCGGCACCTCCGAGACCGCCAAGTGCACCGTGAACTGCTCCGATGCCGACTTCCTCAACATCGTGAACGGCAAGCTGAACCCGCAGATGGCGTTCATGGCGGGCAAGCTCAAGGTCCAGGGCGACATGGGGCTCGCCATGAAGCTGCAGCAGATCCTGACTTGAGGTGATCCGTTCGCGAGGCGTCCTGCCAGCGCCGCTGGCCGGGCGCTCTCCCGCCCGGCGCGGGGAGAGCCGCGCAGGCGACCATGATCCCGTTACAAGGCGTTCGCGTCCTCGACCTCTCCCGGCTCTTGCCGGGGCCCTATGCCACGCTCGTGCTCGCCGACCTGGGCGCCGAGGTGGTGAAGCTCGAGGATCCGCGCGGCGGCGATCCGCTGCGGGGGGTGCCTCCCATGGTCGGGCGGGCATCCGGTGCCTTTCACGCGCTCAATCGCAACAAGCGCTCGGTCGCGGTGGATCTCCGGGCGGAGGGAGGCGCGGAGGTGCTCCTTCGGCTCGCGAGCGCCTTCGACGTCCTCGTCGAGTCGTTTCGGCCCGGTGTGCTGGAGAGGCTCGGAGCCAGTCCCGAGGCGCTCCGGGCGCGGAGCCCGCGGCTCATCGTGTGCTCCATCACCGCCTACGGGCAGACCGGGCCCATGCGCGGCCTCGCCGGCCACGATCTCAACGCCTGCGCCCTGTCCGGCGCGCTCGCGCTGAACGGCCCGCCCGAGGAGCCGCTGCCCTTCGGCGTGCAGCCGGCCGACCTCTCCGCGGCCTGGATCGCGGTCGCCGGCATCCTCGCCGCGCTTCACCGCCGCGGGGTCACTGGCGAGGGAGGAATGGTGGACGTGTCCATGGCCGAGGGAGCGCTCGGGATGCTCGGCATGGCGCTCGGGATGGCGGCAGCGCGCGAAGCTCCTCTCCGCCGGGAGGAGCTTCTTTCCGGGGGCGCGGCCTGCTACCGCGCCTACCGCACCCGCGACGGCCGCTTCGTGGCGCTGGGCGCCCTGGAGCCGGTTTTCTTCGAACGGTTCTGCGCCGCGGCGGGGCGCCCGGAGCTGGCCGCGCACCAGTTCGACGATGGCGGGCGCGGGCCGGTGGAGGAGCTCGCCGCGCTCTTCGCGGCGCGCACGCGGGACGCCTGGGCCGAGCTGGGGCGCCGCGAGGACGTGTGCCTCACCCCGGTGCTGGAGGGCGACGAGCCGCTCCAGCAGGCGCAGTTCCTGGAGCGCGGCGTCTTCGGGACGGTCGCCACGCCATGGGAAGGCGCCGAGCTCCCGGCGCTCCGGACGCCGGTGCGCCTCGACGGAGAGAGCATGCCACTCGCCCCCGCGCCTCCTCTCGGCGAGGGTACGGACGAGATGCTCGCGTCGGCCGGGTTCACCGCGGGCGAGACGGCCGCGCTGCGCGCCCGCGGGGTGGTCGGGGCGCGCGAATGACAACGGTCTGCACCTTGCTCGCCGCTGCCCTCCTGGCGGCCACGCAGGGGACGGGAAACGACTCCGAGCTGGAGGCGCAGGTCGCGAGGGAGCTGGGAGCGGCTCCCGCCCCGGGGAGCCAGGCCCCTACCGGCGCGCAGCCGCCGGCCGGCACCCGGTCCCCGGCGCAGGCGGCTCCCCAGGCGGTCGCGGCCCCCGCCCCGGTCACCGGCGGCAACCCGTACGCGCGGGTGCTCCTCCTGCCCGACATCTCCGCCATCGGCCGCGCCGCCCTGGCCTGGAACACGCTCGAGGTGGGCGCGCTCTCGCCCAGGAGCGATCCGTACGCGCCCCGCCACACGCTGCGGCCCATCTTCCAGGAGCTGGAGGTGGGCCTCCAGGCCGTGGTGGACCCCTACGCCCGCGCGGACGTGTTCCTGACCTTCACGCCCCAGGGTGCCGGGGTGGAGGAGGCCTACCTCACCGCGCTCTCGCTGCCCTTCGGGCTTCAGGCGCGTGCCGGCGAGCTCTACGCGCCCTTTGGTCGACTGAACCAGCAGCATCCCCACACCTGGGACTTCGTCGACCGGCCGCTCGCGCTCGCGCGCCTCCTCGCCGTGGACGGGCTCAGCGGCGCCGGCTTCGACGTCGCGTGGCTCGCCCCCACGCCCTGGTTCGCGGAGCTGCACCTCGCCTACCAGGCGGTCACGCCCGGCCTGGAGGCGCGGCAGCACGACACCGGCCTCGCCCGCCTCTCGCAATTCTTCGACGTGGGCACGGCCTCCACGCTGGGGGTCGGGCTCTCCGCGGCGCACGCGGGGGGATCGGGGGGCGAGGCCGGGCGCGACGTCGTGGGGGCCGACGTCTACTACAAGATCCGCCCGCCCCAGACCCGCTCCTCTCTCGCCCTGCAGGGAGAGGCGCTGCTCCGGCGGGCGGGTGACCTGCCCGCCGGAATCGCGGCGGCGGGTGCTCCGCCGTTCGACGAGGCCGGGAGCGCCTGGGGCGGCTATCTCCAGGCAGTGCTGCGCGACGGAGCCTATGCGTCCTACGGGCTCCGGCTGGAGCGCGCGCCGGCCCTGGGCGGCGGCCCCGAGCTGCGCGCCTCGGTGTTCGCCGGCTGGCTCCCCAGCGAGTTCGAGCGGCTGAGGCTCCAGGCGGCGTACGATGTCCTTCCGGGCGGCCGCACCGGGGTGGAGGCGCTCCTCGCCCTGGAATTCGCCATCGGCGCCCACGGCGCCCACCCTTTCTGACCGGGCTCACCCATGAACCGCACGAAGCCTGCCCTTCTCCTCGCGGCGCTCCTCGCCACGGTCGCCCCGCGGGCCGCGGTCGCCGCGCTGAACGTCGTGACCACCACCGAAGGGCTCGCCTCGCTCGCCCGCGAGGTGGGGGGCGAGCGGGTGCAGGTGACGAGCCTCTCCCGTGGCGTGCAGGACCCGCACTTCGTCGACGCGAACCCTTCACTCGCGGTTCGGCTGCGGAACGCCGACCTGCTCATCGACGTGGGCCTCGATCTCGAGGTCGGCTGGCTCCCGCCGCTCGTCATCCAGTCGCGCAACGCGGAGATCGCCACCGGCGGCCGGCGCCGCTTCACCGCCGCCAGCGCCGTGTCGGTCATGGAGCTGCCCACCGGCCCGGTCGACCGCTCCGTGGGCGATCTCCACCCGGCGGGAAATCCGCACTTCCTCGACGACCCCCGCCGCGTCGAGCGCGTCGCCGCAGGCATCGCGGCGAAGCTCGGCGAGCTCGATCCCCCCGGCGCCGCGACCTATGCGGAGCGGCTCGCGAGCTTCCGCAAGCGGCTCGGCGAGGCGCAGGTGCGCTGGGCCCAGGAGCTCGCGCCGGTGAAGGGCCGCAAGGTGATCGCCCAGCACAACTCGCTCACCTACTTCCTCGACTGGGCGGGGCTCTCGGCCGCCGGCTACCTCGAGCCGAAGCCCGGCACCGCACCGCCCCCCTCCCACGTGGCGAGCCTCGTCGGGGTGGCGCGCGCGGCGGGCGCCAAGGCGATCCTGGTGGAGAGCTACTACGACCGCCGCTCGGCGGAGGTGCTGGCGAAGCACACCGGGGGCAAGGTGGTGGCGATCCCCGGCGACGTGGGCGGCTTCCGCGACGAGGGCGGCCACCTCGATCCCAAGGACTGGTTCGCGTACCAGGATACGCTGGTGCGGCTCGTCAGCGAGGCGGCGCGGTGAGCCCGGATGCCGCGGGCCTCCTCGTCGCGCTGAGGGACGCGCGGCTCGGCCACGGGCGCGAGACCCTGCTCTCCGGCGTGAGCCTCGCCGTTCCAGCGGGAGACTTCCTCGCCATCGTGGGCCCCAACGGCGGTGGGAAGACGACGCTCCTGCGCACGCTGCTGGGCGTCCTGCCGGTGCTCGGCGGCGAGCGCCTCCAGCCCGCCGAGCTGCGCGTGGGGTACGTCCCGCAGCGCGATCACGTGGAGGCGCACTGGCCGCTCACCGTCACCGACGTCGCGCTCATGGGGCGCTATCGGCTGGTTCCCCCGGGGCGCAGGCCGAGGCCGGAGGACCGCGCCGCCGCCGCTGGCGCGCTCGCCCGTGTGGGCATCTCCTCGCTGGCGGATCGCCCGTTCCACACGCTCTCCGGCGGCCAGCGGCAGCGGACCCTCATCGCCCGCGCGCTCGCCGCCGACCCGGAGCTGCTGGCGCTCGACGAGCCGACGAGCGGCATGGACCCGCCCGCCGAGCTCGACGCCATGGACGTCCTGCGCGACCTGCACCGCGGAGGCCGGCTCGCCATCGTGATGGTCTCGCACCGGCTGGAGGCGGTGGCGAACTACGCCGCGCGGCTCGCGTTCGTGGACAAGGATCGCCAGCTCTTCCGCGTGGGCCCGCTCGCCGAGATGCTCTCGCCCGGCGCGCTCGGGGCGCTCTACGGCCGCAAGATGACGGTGCGCGAGGAGGGCGGCCGCCGGTTCGTCTACCCGGAGAACCCGTGAAGAAAGCCCCTCCCGTCGCCGTCGCGGGCGGTCCGCTTCGCGTCGCTTCGCCTCTCCTTCCGCACCTGTCCTGCGGGTATGCTCGGTCGTCGCGCCTCGCCCTGCGTGCGTCTCGCTCGCCTGGCTCGGTCCGAGACTTCCCTTACAGGCCCTGAACCCGGAGCCCCGCCGCCTTGAACGCAGCCCTGGCCGACTTTTTCGCCTCGCGGGACATCTGGCGCGAGCCGCTCCTCGCGTCCCTGGTGGCGGGCGCGCTGTGCGGCTTCCTCGGCGTGTACGTCGTGCTCCGCCGAACGGTGTTCGTCTCGGCAGCGCTGACGCAGCTCTCCACGCTGGGGCTCATCGCCGCGCTGCTCCTGGAGGAGTCGCTGGGCGTGGAGGTGGAGCACGCCGGCGTGCAGCTCGCCTTCGCGCTCCTCTTCTCGGTGGCCGGCGCGCTCGGGCTCGGCATGGCTCTCCGGAGCCGGAGGCTCCCCGCTGAGGCGGGCGTGGGGGTCACCTACGTCCTCGCCGGCGCGCTGGTGGTGCTGGGCGGCAACCGGCTCGTCCACGCCGCCCACGACCTCAACGCGATGGTGTTCGGCAACGCGGTGGCGGTGCCGCTGGGCGACCTCCTCGCCCTCACCGGGGTGGCGCTCCTCTGCGCGGGCGTGCACGCGCTGTTCGCCAAGGAGCTCGTGTTCGTGTCCTTCGACGAGGAGACGGCAGCCGCGCTCGGCTTCGCCACCCGTCGCTGGAACGGGCTCCTCTTCCTCACCCTGGGCCTGGCGGTGCCGGTGGCGGCCCGGTCGCTGGGGGCGCTGCCGGTGTTCGCGCTCCTCACCCTCCCGGCCGCCGCCGCGCTGCTCCTCGCCCGGCGCCTCCCCGGCGCCTTCGCCGTCGCGGCTGGGCTGGGATCCCTGGCCGCGGCCGGGGGCTATCTCATCTCCTGGTTTCTCCAGCTCCCCACCGGCGCCACCATGGTCGTCACGGCCGGCGTCCTCGCCCTCCCGGCGCTCCTGCGCCGCCGCTGACGCCCGCTACTTCTCGCGGTCGATCTCGCGCGAGCGCAGCACCGCCTCCTCCCAGCTCATGGGCCCCTGGGAGCGGAGTGGCCACGGCGTGGGCCGCACAGCCTTCGCCTCGGGCGCGTCGTAGACGCCGTTGCCGTTCGCGTCGACGAAGATGGGGTTCGTCACGGCGAGGAGGGTGAGGGCGTTGGTGCCGCCGCCGTTCTTGGCGTCCACCGCCGGGGCGAGGTCGTCTCCCATGGTGGCTGGATCTCGGCGGACCACCAGCACGTACCATCCGTCGTGGTCGGCCGGCACCGGCACCGTCACGTCCCAGTCCCACACCCAGCGCTGGTGGCCCTGCGCGCCCGCCGCCGAATTGCCGGGGGCGAGGAGCGCGCCCGTGCGCGTCCAGCGGACCCCAGCAGCCGCGAGCGCCGCCGTCTCGTCGGCCGCGGGGACGTTGCAGCTCGGGCCGGGCGCGGCGCAATAGCCCGGCCAGGAGGTGTTGCCGAGGTCGTCCTGCCCGGTGCCGTTCGCGTCGTAGCGGGTCGCCCGGCCCGGCGTGTAGGCGTGGAGCTCGAGCTGCCAGGGCGGGAGCCAGCGCGGCGCCTCGACGTGCGCGTGGAAGGTGACGTTCCCCGCACCTCGCGGCAGGACGTCGCCCACCCCGGCGATCGCCGCGCCCGAGGCGGCGGTGAGCGTCGCGAAGGCGCCCAGCGACGCGACCACGTGGTGCGCGTTCACGGCGCGTGAGAGCACCAGCGGGTCGAGCGCCGCCGGGTCGTCGTTCGCGACCTGCACGAAGGAGCGCCCGTACCCCGCCGACACCAGCACGCGCTGGTGCGTGTCGGAGACGGAGGTGGCCGTGACCACCAGCCCGCGGGAGAGGAAGGTGAACCAGTCGTTCATGCGGCCGTGGATGCGCTGCTCCTCGAAGTCGTTCACGATCTCCATCGCGGTGAACCCTTCGTCGAAGAGGCCGGTGTCGTCCGCGGAGCCGGTGGCGGGGTCGCAGCCGGCGGGCCCCAGGATGCGGAACTGCTGCGGACAGGCGTGGGTGCGCCCGTCGCCGGTGTCGAGGCGAACGTGGCTGAACCAGCCCAGGCTCCCGCGGGGGTGGTTGGCCTGGATCACCCGCTCGGCCGGGGAGGCCCCGGGGATCGCGCGCAGGGCATCGTGGATCTCGCGCGGCGAGAGCGATGGGCCCGTTCCGCCCGCCCAGTCCACCGCGCCGCCCGTGAGGTCTCCCTCGTCACGGGTCAGAGGGAAGGCGTTCCAGTGGCCGTAGTCGAAGGTGGTGAGCTCCTCTCCCACCACCGTGCGGAGCCACGCGCTCGCCTTCTTGCCGCCGGGCGGCGTGCGGGCGTCGAGCTCGGCCAGCGTGGGCCCGTAGTCGGTGACGAAGTCGTGGTCGGTCGCGACCAGCACGTCCACGCCCTCGGCGAGGAAGGTCTGCAGCCGGTCCATCAGCGCCACCGACGAGTCGGGCGAGTTGACGCCATGCACGTGGAAGTCGCCCGAGATCCAGCCCGCGGTGTCCACCACGTGCGCGAGCTCGAGCTCGAGCGGGCGCGCGGCGGCCTCGGCGGCGGTGAGCGGCGTGCCGAGGCTCGCTGGCCAGGCATCGGGATACACCGACCACTCCGGTCCGTGCGAGGCGAGGAAGGCGTAGCGTCCGGTGGCGGGGAGCTCGATGGTCGTCGCGCCGGTCTGGTCGACGAAGGCCACCGCCTGCACCCGGGGGCCCCAGGGATCCATGGCCGCGCTGCGGAAGAGAGCTCCCGGCGCGCCCGCTTCGCCGCGGGGGAAAGGACAGT
Source organism: Myxococcales bacterium (assembly GCA_038320275.1). GTDB lineage: Bacteria > Myxococcota > Myxococcia > Myxococcales > Anaeromyxobacteraceae > Anaeromyxobacter_A. The sequence continues at coordinate 22,035 of JBBQEB010000017.1, forward strand.
CCGCCTCCTTTCCCGCCGCGTCCACGCACAGGACCACCACCTTGCCTGGAATGGGCGCCCCGGCGGGATCGCGCAGGCGCACCGTGACGGTGGAGGGGGCAGGCAGCGCAGGGAGCTCCACCGCGGCGTCCGCGCTGGCGCTGACGGGCGTGAACGTCGTGCGCGCGATCCAGCGCAGGTCGGCGGCGACGTCGTATGCGCCGGGCGGGACGCGGGCGGACCAGGTGCCGTCGGCGGCGGTCTGCGCGACGGTCGCGGGGAAGGGGCCCACGCCAAGCGCGCCGCGGTCGCGCACCACCACCCGCGCGCCTGCCGCCGGGGCCCCCGTGCTCAGCGTCACGCGCCCGGAGAGCTGCACAGTGGCGCCGCGCATCGCGTAGAGGGTGCCGGTCACCTCCGCCAGGTCGTGGCCCACCACGAAGTCGCGCTCGAAGCGCGCCTGGCCGCGCGCGGGAACGGTGAGGCCCGCGCCGGGGTTGCCCGCGCCGAGCCACTGGTCGAGCGAGGAGCCCACCAGAAGCCCCACCACTCCAGAGACCGTCACCTGGCTGTTGCCGGTGGCGTTCGGCGGCACGTATCCGTAGGCGCTCCGCGCGCCCCAGAACGCGTAGAAGGGCACGTCCGAGATGCCGTCGAGGCCGCCCACGTACCCGAACCCGCCGGTGCGCGAGCGGGGGTTGAAGAACTCGACGTCGCCGCCCGAGTCGAGGAGGTCGCCTACCGCGAGCTGCACGGGCTTTCCCGCATCGTTGCAGAAGGTCGTCACGAGGTGCACCGCGCGCTCACCGGGGCGAAGGACGTAGTAGGTCGTCTCCAGCATGGGGACGGGCGTATCCGCCTGCACCGAGGTGGCGACGGGCAGGATCGACTTCACGTTCAGGTAATCGTTGAGCTCGTCGTGGCCGGTGGCGGCCACGATCGCGGCGCCCTTGCCGCCGCCATCCAGCACCTCCACCCGCTCCACGTGGGTGGTGCGACCGAAGTTGTAGAAGGGCGCCACCTTGCCGAACTGGTCGGAGCTGGGCTCGCCGTCCGGGCGGACCACGTCCGCGTCGATGATGGCGCCGCCGAACGGGTTCGGGCCGAGGTGGCGATCCGGCCCCTGGATGATCACGCGGATGAGGTCGTTCGCGAGGAGGTAGTCGCCCACCCGTCCCGAGGCCGAGTCGCCCTGCAGCAGGTCCTTGGCGTCCGCGATGCGCCGGGCCAGGGCGCCCCCGCCCGCGCCCCGATACGGTGAGAGGTCGAGCTCGCAGCGGCGGGAGGCGGGCGCGTCGGCCTTCTTGGAGCTGCAGGAGGCGGCGAACGCCAGGGCGGCGAGCGCGGGCAGGAGCGCGAAAGAGATGGCGGACCGTTTCGACGGAGCGTGGGCCATGGAAGCCATGTAGTGAGGCCAGCGGAGAGGCGCCTGCCGGGCCTTCCGCGCGCACGAGGGAGCGCCGGACGCCCTACGTCGGCGTGGCGCCCGCCCCCGCGGACGGCCGCGATGCGTCACGGAGGGCCGCGCCCACCCTGAGCGCCGAAGATGGCGCGGACGGCTTCAATTGTATCCGCCTCCTCCGCGCGCTTGTCCTCGCGGTAGCGCTTCACCCGCGCGAAGCGCAGCGCGAGCCCGGCCGGATAGCGCGGCGAGGCCTGCAATCCATCGAACGCGACCTCCACCACCAGCTCAGGCCTCACGTGCACCACGTGCCCCTCGCGCCCGAGCTCCAGCTCGAGGAGCCGGCGCGTCTGCCAGGCCAGCATCGCGTCGGTGAGCCCCTTGAACGTCTTTCCCAGCATGACGAAGCCCCCCGCCGCCGGATCGCGCGCGCCGAGGTGCAGGTTGGAGAGAGAGCCCACCCGGCGCCCGCTGCCCCACTCGGCGGCGAGCACCACCAGGTCGAGCGTGTGCGCCGGCTTCACCTTGAGCCAGGCCGAGCCCCGGTTCCCGGCCGCGTATGGAGCGTCGAGCGACTTCGCCACCACACCCTCGTGCCCGCGTCGCAGCGCGCCCGCGAGGAAGGCGGCCGCTGCCTCGGGAGACGCGGTGACGAGCCGGGGAACGCGCTGCGGCTCCGGGAGGAGCGAGGCCAGGGCGCCGTGCCGCTCGCGCGCGGGGCGCGCCGCCAGGTCCTCGCCGTCGAGGTGCAGGATGTCGAAGAAGAGCGCAGAGAGCGGCAGGGCCGCGCGCAGCTCGGCGTCCTCTAGCTTGCGGCCGAAGCGCCGCATGGTGTCCTGAAACGGGCGAGGCGTACCGTCGGGCCGGAGCGCGATGGCCTCGCCGTCGAGCACGAAGGCGCGGGCGGGGAGGGCGATGGCCGTCTCCACCACCTCGGGCACCGAGGAGGTTACCTCGCGCAGGGAGCGCGAGAAGACCCGCACCTCATCGCCCTGCCGATGCACCTGCACGCGCGCGCCGTCGAGCTTCCAGTCGAGCGCGGCCTCTCCCCCCAGCTCCAGCAGCGCCGAAGCCGGGTCGGCGGCCGTCCGCGCCAGCATCGGCTCCACCGGGGAGAGCACGCGAAGCGTGAAGGCGCCCAGAGCCGGCAGGCCGCCAGAGAGCGCCGCCGCCGCCACCGCGCCCAGGCTCCCGGCGTTCATCACCGCTCGACGCACAGCGTCGCCTGGGATGGCCGCCGCCCGCGCGATCGCGTCCACCAGCACGCCCTCCAGGGCGCCCTGACGCAGCTCGCCCAGGAGCAGTCGCCCGAGGAAGTCGCGCTCCAGGTCGCCCGCCCGGGAAAAGAGCTCGCGCAGCAGCGCGCGCCGCCGGGCCCCGGAGCCAGTGCCCTTGGCCAGGGCGAGCTGGTCCAGGAAGGTATCCGTCTCGCCCAAGGAGAGCGTTTCACCCCCTGTGCGGCCTCCCTCGCTTTGCTCCTGTTCGCGCCGCCCTTCGGGAGTCTGCCCGCGCTCACCTTCACGGGTGCCCGTCCGACCCGCGTCTTCCTCCGGCGCGGACACGTCCGCCGGCCCTTCGCGATGCTGCCTCGGTTCACTAACCGTGAATTCCTGCGAGATCGGATTCCGGTGACCAGCCGCGCGGCCCTCGGGGCCCTCAGGACCTTCGGGGCCTTCGGGGCCTTCGGGGCCTTCGCGCCGTTCACTCTCCGTCTCCGGTAAGCGCGGGACGGCAGGCCCGGCGTCCAAGGGCGCCCCCCAGCCCAGCGCCTCCCGCACGATGGCAGGTCCGAGCCCGATCTTCCCTTGCGTGAGGCTGCCCACCAGCCAGCTCGCAGCCGTCGCCACCTCGCCCGGGGGAGCCTCCCGCAGCACTCCCGCCAGGAGCGTCACCTTGTCGAGCCGCGAGGAGGTGGCCGCCACGCGGCGCGAAGCGAGGGCAAGGTCGAGGAGGCGCATCGCTGCAGAAATTACCCGCCCTCCGTCTCCGGCGCCCGCCACCGCTCGCGGGTCGAGCTCGAGGCAGTCGCCCTCGACGTGCCCGCGCGGCGGTCCCCCCTCCCCTCGCTGACAGCGATGGCGGCCACCGCCTATCTCGCCGTCCAGGTCGCCACCGCGAAGGCTGCGCTCGACAGCCTCGGTTGCCAGCGCGCCTACGCGGCCTCGTCGTAGCGGGCGCGCACGATGCCCTTCGCGGGAGCGCGGGAGAGGAGCTCGCGGGTCTCGCTCGTGCCGTGCAGCGCATCCCGCACCAGGTCGGCGAGCACGTTCCAGATGGCCGGCTCGGCATCGCGGTGCCCATTCTCCCAGCGCGAGACGGTCTCCGGGGAGACGCCGAGCAGCTCGCCGAGCTCGGTGGCGCGCAGGCCCGTGAGGCTCCGCGACCACTTGAGCAGGTGGCCGGTGCGGACGCCTGCCGCGATGGCCGCGAGGGCCATGAGCTGGTCTGCCCGGTCTCCCTCGGCGGCGCCGATCGTCCACTCGCCGCAGTCGGCACACTTTTCGACGGGCACGTTTTCGACGATGACCTTCACGGAGCCGAAGGTGTGGTCGATGGCGACGCGGTCGGGAGCGACGCTCTTCTTCTTGCAGTTGAAGCACGTGCGCATGGTTCACCTCGTTCAGTCGAAGACGGTCACGACGAGGAGCCCGTCGGCGATGACCAGGGCGACCGTCAGCCTCTCGCCGTCCCAGTCCGGCCCCTCGGCGCGCCAGGTCTCCTCGTGCGGCTGCCAGCGGCAGCGCTCACAGCGCGCGAGCGCGTCCTCGACCTCTCGCCTCGAGGTGCTGCGCTCCCGGATGCGCTGCGAGGCGTGCCGCGTGAACAGCACTCGCCCCGCCTGCGCGTAGCCGCGGATGTCGGCGAGGGCCTCCACCCGCGTTCACAAGGTTGACGTTACAGCAACCATGACGAAACGTGCAAGAAGCACCATGAAGCGCTTCCTCGACAAGGTGCTGCTCGAGCGGGCGGAGCAGCAGATGCAGGACTTCAACGCGGTGGAGCGTATCGCGCGCCGCCTCTGCGGGTGCGGAGCTCTGCTCGCCGCGGTGGACCCGCCCGGGCGCCCGTGCCCGGCTCGCGTAGTACCTCCCCAACGCGGTGGTGACACCCCGGGAAGAGGGGGGTGGGGTGGTCCACGAGATCGAGGTGGAGCTGCGAAAGGACGACGGCCGCCCTGGTCGGGCGGCCGGTCGTAGATAAAGGAGTTGCGGGGGCAGGATTTGAACCTGCGACCTTCGGGTTATGAGCCCGACGAGCTACCTGGCTGCTCCACCCCGCGTCAGGTCGGTGGGGGAGCGTTTCTACGCGGGGGGGCCTCGAGGGTCAAGGGGTTTTTCGACGCGCGGGCGGCGGCGAGGATGCGCCACCTCGCCTCCTCTGGGAGGTACTTCACGGCTTCGCGGAGGGTCACACCGGACGCTCGCTGGGCGGTGGCCGCTGGTTCGAAGGAGCCGTGGCCGACCGCTGCACCCCGCGCGGGGCAAGTCATGTTTAACCATACGTCTCAGGGGACGTCGCGCCGTCCGCTCCCCAGGTCGAGCCAGACCGATTGCCGCGCGGCGACCGGGTGCTCGAAAGGGCAACCGAGCTGCGTTTTCCGAGTTTGGGATCACGATGAGGACCCCGGTGCGAGACGGCCTGGAGACTACCGGTCGCTGTAGCCCGCGATCCAATCGAGCTCGAGACGAAAGGGGCCCTCCTGCCGGTCCGAGATCATGAGGCCGAAGGTCCTGATGGCGCTCGCGTCGAGTGGCGGGTGACCAGGAACCGGGTGACCGCGGAAGACGGGCGTGAAGCTCTCGAAGGGGAACCTGAGCTCGCACCACGTGCCGGCTTCCGGCGCGAAGTCCACCTGGTAGCTGACGCCGTCGAAGGCAGCGGTCGTCCGTAGCCTGAGCCCATAACGCTTCCCGTCGGCCCGAACGCGAACCTCCAGCCCCTCGTACCGCGACAGATCGAAATCGCCGACCTCGGAACGCGCGGACGCGAAGCCACCGTTCCGCTCGAGCGACACCACCCCGTCAAAGACCCCGACGCCACCGGAGACCGACATCTCTGCGCGAGAGACGCCGCCCATGACCGTATCGTTGATGGTGCGCCATGGAAGGCCACCGCTCGCAAACGTGATGATGTGGTCGCGCTTCACGGTGGGCCCAGCCGCTCGCAGGAGGCGCGATGCCTGGGTCGCGGCACTATCTCTTCGTTCGCGTGCGGCGGGTGATCAGCGCGGCCAGGGCCTCCAGGGCTCGCGACCGCAGGCGCAGGTGGTCAGCCTCTTCGGCCAGCGCGCGACGAGCTGCTTCCTCGAGCCTCATTGGCGCGGGAAGACCGGCTGCAGACCAGAATCCGGGACGCGCCGCCAGCAGGTCGCTCGTGAGCCCCTCGACGAGCTCGGCCGCGAGCCGGTGGTCGGCGCGTGTCACGAGACGGATCCAGTGTGAAGAAAGGCTCGGTGAGACGAAGGGTACGCGCAGGAGCACCGGCCGGCGGCCCATCACGGCGGCGACCCTCCGCAGGACCTCCTCGCCTGAAAGCACCTCGGGGCCGGGCAGGTCCCAGACCTCGCTGCGCGGGAGCGGGAGGTGAGCCCCCGCGACGAGCGCTGCCACCACGTCGTCCACGGCCACGGGCTCGCTTCGATGGAGGAGCCAGGCGGGCAGGACCATGGCAGGAAGTCGCGCCGCCAGGTCACGCACGATCGTCCAGGAGGCGCTGCCGGTGCCGATGATCATCCCGGCGCGAAGCTCGAGACATGGAACCGGGCCCCTCCGCAGGACCTCGCCGGTCTCCAGTCGAGCCCGCAGGTGCTCAGAGGGGGCACCCTGGGGGGCGACGCCTCCGAGGTACACCACGCGCCCGACGCCCGCCTTGCCGGCGGCGGTCGCAAAGCTCTCCGCCCAGCGCAGCTCGTCCTCCGCCCAGCCAGGCCCGCCAGAGGACATGCCATGGACCAGGTAATAGGCAACGTCGCAGCCCTCGAGCGCGCCTTCGAGCGACTCGGGAACGCCGACGTCTCCAGCGATCCACTCCTTGTCCGGCCACCGCCGGCGCGCTTTTTCGGCCCGCCGCGTGAGGCAGCGAACGGCGCATCCAGCCTTTTTCAGAGCCGGGTGAAGGTGGCGGCCGATGAATCCGGTGGCGCCGGTGAGCAGGACGCGTTGGGGCATGCTTCGACGCACCTTGCTACAGTCGCATCCCCCTGTCACCCCGGCTCGACTCATCCATCGCCGTCGCAGCCTGAGTCTTCGGCTTCGCCTGGGTGCCGCGGGTCCGCAGCTGGCTCCTTCTCTCCACGCTGGCAGTCCTGGCCGCGCGGGAGCGCCCGGCCGCGAGCGCCGCTAGGGAAGCTGGATGAATCCGTTGCGCAGGCCTCCGGGACCGGGACAGGAGTCGGTATGGGATTATCCGCGCCCCCCGCGACTCGAAGAGGTCTCCGCGCGCCTTCGAGTCCTCCTGGACGGGACGACCGTGGCGGACACGAGCCGAGCGTTCCGGGTGCTGGAGACGAGCCACCCGCCCGTCTACTACCTTCCGCCAGGCGACGTGCGCATGGAGCTCCTCGAGGAGACGGCTCGGCGCAGCTTCTGTGAGTGGAAGGGAGAGGCGCGTTACTACACGGTGCGGGCCGGCGAGAAGCTCCTGCAAAACGTGGCCTGGTCCTATCCCCAGCCCACTCCGGCCTTTCGCTCCCTCGCTGGATCGCTGGCCTTCTACCTGGACCCCCTCGTCGGATTCGTCGACGAGGAGAGAGCGCTCCCGCAGCCAGGTGGGTTTTATGGCGGCTGGGTGACTTCGCGGGTGGTGGGGCCGTTCAAGGGCGAGCCGGGCACGCAGGGTTGGTAGTGCGATGGGCCTCCCGTACGCGGCCGGGCTGTGATCAAGAGCCGCGTGGTGCTGCCCGCGCTTGCCGGACGATGATGACCGGGATCGAAACTGCAGCTGGGAGCACGGCTCACCACCGCCCCGCGATCGTCCCTACCCGCCGCGGCTGATCCGCTCGGCCACCACGTCGTGGTTGAGCCACTGCACGGGCCCTGGCGGCTGCCACGAGCTGTCGAACATGAGCTGGCCCACCGCGTCGAAGACGGAGCGCGACAGCTCGGCGACGATGGGGGACCTCACGTCGGCGCTCATCGCGAAGAGCTCTGCGGAGGCTGCGAGCATCACCTCCATCTGCTCGGCCGTGCTGGGCTGTGGCCAGCCGGCGGGGTCGCGCATGCCGGCGAGAGCCGGCGAGGATAGGTACGCCGCGGCGCGTGCGAGCATGCCCTCCACCGTGGCGCCCGGCTTCAGCAGGGCCGCGCAGCGGCGCCAGAGGTCGTCCGCAATGGAGGGATTGCCGCCTGCGCGCCGCACCGCCTCGAGGAGTGGGTACAGCGAGATCTCCACGCCCAGGAAGAGCGCGCTCGACGAGGTGGAGATCTCGGGGGCATTGAAGACGGTGCATTGCACGCCCTCGCGCCAGGCCTCGTCGGCGACCCGCTCGAGGAGGAGCTTCGCCCAGCCCTGCAGGTAGGGCACGTAGCTCTGCCATGTGAACTGTCCGTCGATGAGGACCTCGCAGCCGTGATACCCGTAGGCGACGTAGCGGACGCGGGCCTCACCGGCGCGCGCGCGCAGGCTGGCCGTGGCGCGGACGAGGCGCTCGAGGGTGCGCCCTGTCACCTCCTCGAAGCTCGCGGCCCACAAGCGCCCGAGCTCGCTCCCCCAGAACTCGCCGGACGGCAGGTACTTCTCGCCGGTGCCGCGGAAGATCCGGTTCACGAGCGGCATGAAGATGCGCCCGCGCGGGAAGCCGCCGGCCATGGTGTGGACGAAGAGCACGTTCGCCGTTGCCGGCACGAACCGCTCGAGCTCCTCCGCGAACTGAGCCGCAGCGGCCTCGAAGCGACGGGCGCCCGCCTCCTGTGAGCGCCGGATGAGCTCCCAGTCGAGCCGCACCTCGCGCCACCCATCGTGCCGGTGCGCCTTCATCTGCTCGACCGGGGAGGGAAGGCCGGGGCCGGCCGGCTCGAGGTCGAACCCTGCCTCGAGCGGCACGTTCACGATGCGTCCACCGAGCCGCGCCGCTGCCTCGCCCAGCTCGACCTCCGTCAGCGGGCGCAGGAGCCCGCCGTCGTCGCGCCGCCCCACCGTGGCGCCCACCACGGTCATGCCCGCCCGGCGGGCCACGTCGACGATGCCGTTCGCGTAGCCCCGCCCGAACAGCTCGCCAAGGAGTACCAGCACGTCTCCGGGCCCCCAGCCGCCGCGCGGTGGGAGGGTTCGCAGGGAGCGGTCGATCGTGGACATGTGGCTTTCCTAACCCGCGCCGCGCTGGCCCCGCCCGCCTCTCGCCGAGGGCGGCGCGGCAGCGAACCTTTCCACGGCGAGACGGACGAGGCACACTCTGCCCGTGTCGCGCATCGCCCTCGGCTTCATCGCGCTCCTCCTGTTTCTCGTCGCCGTCCCCGTGCTGCTCGCGTGGAGCGGCGCGAGGCGGCGCCTGCGCGTCGGCCGCGCCTCGGGCGCGGTGGTGCTCCGCATGCCTCGGGGCCACAACGTGATCCTCGCCATGATCGCCATCGTGCCGTGTGGGGCCTTTGCGGTGCTGGCGCTCGCTGTAGCCTGGCGGCCGGGTGCGAACGGCTGGGTGCTGGGGCTGCTCATGGGGCTGCTCGGGTCGGGGCTCGGCGGCTACTTCCTCGCTCTCGAGGCGCGCGGGCGCATCCGCCTCGATGATTTCACCATCGAGCGGGTGGGCGCCCTCACCCGGCGCCGCTGCGCGTGGGACCGCGTGTCCAAGATCACCTTCAACCCGGTTCACAACTGGTTCTTCCTCACGCTGGCGAGCGGCGCGACGCTGTACGTCACCGAAGGCATGGACGGGCTCGCCGACTTCGCGGACCTGGCCCTTCGCAGGCTGCCGCCTCGCGTCCTCGCGGCCAGCCCCGATGCGGTCGAGGCGTTGCGCGAGCTGTCGGCGAGCTGAGCGCGCCCGGGCCTCGCGAGCAAAAAGCCCGGTTGCGAACCCCCACGCCCCCCGCGGACCGACTCGCGGCGAGCGCGCTTGGCCGGCGAGGCGCGCAGCTCCGTGGGAAGCGCCTCGGCCTGGTGCGGTCCCTTTCTGCTTTTGGACCGCGGCTGGCGAGGATGCCTGGCAAGGCTCGCTGCCTTGTGGACGTGCTCGCGCCCGGTTATACCTAAAGTATGAAAACGGCCATCTCGCTCCCGGACGCCATCTTCCGCGAGGCCGAGGTTCTGGCGCGGCGCTTGAAAAAGTCACGCAGCCAGCTCTACCAAGAGGCCGTTGCCGAGTACGTGGCTCGCCACGAGCCCGAGGCCGTCACCGACGCCCTGAACTGGTTGGTCCAGGAAGTCGACACGAGGCCGGACGGTTTCACGAGCGCCGCGGCACGGCGCGTTCTCCGGCGTTCCGAGTGGTGATCGCCCAGGGCGATGTCTGTTGGGCGGACCTCACCGACCCGCTGGGTTCCGGGCCGGGGTTCCGGAGGCCGGTCGTCGTCGTCCAGGGCGACGCCTTCAACCGCAGCCGTATCGCGACGGTCGTCTGCGTGCCGCTCACGAGCAACATCAAGTGGGGCGAGGCGCCGGGCAACGTCCTCGTTCGTGCCAGCTCGTCCGGCCTGTCGAGGGACTCCGTTGCCAACGTGTCCCAGATCGTCACGCTCGACCGGGATCTGCTGACGGAACGGGTGGGCCGGCTCTCGAAGAGGCAGCTCGAGCTCGTGTTCTCTGGCCTGGACATCGTGATGGGCAGGTAGTCCCCGCTGGCAACGTGTCACCGGCAGGCGTCCCGCTGAAGCTGAACCACCACGACCCCAAAAGGAATGAGGCTTGCGACGCCTGCCGCATCCTCACGCACCGTCCAGTCGATCTCGGGAACGTAGCGGGCGCCGGCGCTTGCCGTCCACCTTGAACCAATCCCTCTTGTTCCAGACGATATGGCCCGGGTCCAGACCCTGTTCTCCTCCTCAGGAGGCCGCGCCCCGCAGCCCGAGCGACGGCAGCAGGTCGGCCAGCGAGCCGATCTCGGCGTCCGGTCCCTCGCCGAGCCGCTCGCGCGGTTGGCCGGTCCGGTTGCACCACGCGACCCGGAGCCCGAAAGCTTTGGCTCCCCAGGCGTCCCAGCCGTTGGCGGAGACGAAGACCACCTCTGCCGGCTTCACGGAGAGGCGGTCGCAGGCCAGCCGATAGACGCTGGGGTGCGGCTTGTAGATGCCTACCTCCTCGACCGAGAGAACGAGATCGAGGAGCCCTTCGAGCCGGGCGCTCCTGGCGGCCAAGGCCAACATCACTGGCGCGCCGTTGGAGAGGATGGCGGTCTTCAGGCCGGCCCTGCGGAGCCGGTCGAGCGTTCCCTCGGCGTCCGGGTAGGCGCCGAGCCGTGCGTAGCAGTCCATGAGCCGCGTCCTCGAGTCGGGCTCGTTGATCCCCAGCGCCTCCATGGCGAAGTCGAGCGCGTCGCCGGTGACCACCCAGAAGTCGGCGTGCTTGCCCATGAGCGCGCGCAGCCAGCTGTACTGGAGCTGCTTCTGGCGCCACAGGTCGGCGAGGGGCTGCCAGCGGTCCCCCAGCACGTCCTTCGCCGCGGCGGCCGCGGAGGCCACGTCGAAGAGGGTCCCGTAGGCGTCGAATACCACTGCGCGTGCGCCGTCGAGCGTGGCCGGCATTGGACGTTGATCCTAACACGAAGGGTCAACCAGAGGCCCACCCGGCGCGGAGCGAGCCGCCGGCGCGTGCTCACCTCGTCGGCGCCATGCAGCCTGTCCCCGCACTCCTGGCGCTCGCGGCCCTCGCCTGTGCCTCGACCGCGCCACATACCGCGGCCTCGGCCGCGCTGAACGGGGTGCTCGCGGTGGGCGCCTCCGCTCCCTCCCGAGCTGCCGAAAGCCGACAGGCCCTAGCCTGCCGCGCCGCACGCGGTCGGCCACCCGGCTCGCCCCGCACCGCTGGCTCCCCCCGCGAGAACGGAGAATCGCGGCTCGTGGGCGACGGAGCAGGCAGGGGTCATCGAGCAGCGTGCGCGATGGACTCGTAAACCTTCTCGAGACCATCCACGCCTTCGAGCGCCTTGACCGCGCTCCGCTCCGTTGCCTTCAGCCGCCCCGATGCGACGGCGCGCTGCACGTCGGCGAGTTGGCGAACGAAGGTTTGCGCAGCCCGCGACCCGGCGATCGGAGGACCGGTGGACATGGGGGTCCAGATTGCCATCGTCTGGCTGAACGCCGTCCGAGCTTCGGCAAGATCACCGGACACCGCTGCCAGGTCGATCTGGCGCAGCATCACATCGAGCTGCATCACGCTGGTTGGCACCGTCGGACGGAACGGCTCGTAGAACCCGACGACAGCAGCAGCCAACCTGTTCGCCGCCCGGCGCGTTGCAAGCGCCTGGCGGTGCTGAGTGGCGGTCTGCGCATCAGCGAGGGCCCGGGTAGCCGCGGCGTGAGCCGACGCAGGTGCCATCCGTGGCTGCTCCCCCAGGGCCCGCTCACCTTCCCTCTCCAGCGCGGCCACCTTGACCCAGTCGTGGCCTACCACCGCATCGTCGAGGGCTTCCGCAACGTGTTCGAGCTTGACGAGGGCTGCTGGAACGGGAGCCCCCGCGGCAACCGCCAGCGCCATCCGAAGCACCCATGCGCAGACCATGCAGGACGTATCGGCACATGAGCCCAGCGGCGCAACAGGATCGGCTCCGCTCGAGAGGCCTGCCTCCGGACGGAAGTCCGATACCAACCGAGCAGAAGTACCGACCCTCACGCACGCTGGCCGCTCCCCGGGTGCTCTCCCGGTCGCTGTGGGAAGACCAGGATGCAGAGAACGATGAACGCAAGAAGCACTGCGGATGCAGTGTACCGGCTCACCGCAAGGCCACCGGCAGCGCGCGGCTTGTCGAGGAAGTCGCCGACGACAGCACCGAGAGGTCGGGTCAGGATGAAGGCGGTCCAGAAGAGCGCGACCCTCGAGATCGAGGTCCAGAGGTACGCCGCGACCACCACGGCGAGGAGGGCACCGAATATCAGCGCTGCGCCACGGTATCCGAGGCCGGCAGAGCCTGCCATCCAGTCGCCCAGGGCGGTGCCCAGGGTCTGCGAAAAGGTGATCGTCATCCAGTAGAAGAACTCGGTCCGTGGAGAGGTCACGGTGTCGACGGAGACCGACCCAAGGACTCGGTGCCACAGCGCCAGAGAGCAGAGGAGGAGCAGCAGCAGCAACGTGGATCCGCCCGCGTAGCCGATGCCAAGCGAACGGTCGGCGAAGTCGGCCATCGTCGTTCCCACCGTGGTCGTGGCAACGATGGTCATCCAGTAGATGAAGGGGTTGAACCGTTCGGCCTGCATCTGAACGATCACGGTCGCGACGAGCAGGGCGGCGAAGATGAGGGTTGCGACGAGATACCCGAGGTGCATCGACATCGAGACTGCGTCGCCGCCCGTCTCACCCAGCGTCGTTGCGGCGATCTTGATGACCCAGAACAACAGCGTCAGTTGTGGCACCTTGGTCGCGGCGCCCTTCACCACCTCCTTCACGGACGTCCTCCTTCGATCGCGTGGGTCGTCCAGAGCTCAGAAGCTGAGCTCTCAGGAGCCGCGGGCGGGCGCTCGTGCAGGAGGTCCTCACCTCGCAGCCGACGCTCTCGCGGCTCAGGCGTATGTTCGCGGGCGAGGAGAACCGCAAGGTCCTGCGAGAGAGCTCGACCGACGCGGCCACACGGGGTGTGAAAGCGGGCCCTCAGCGCCATCGCATGCGCTGCGCCTCGGTCGACGTGAATGCTTGCCCGCATGGAGCGTTCGCTTGTCCGGCGAGCACGGGCGAGGCAGGCCGCCTTCGCCGTGTACAGGTTCCTCTCATTACACCCTGTCGACCGGCGTAGGGGTTCGGGGAAGGCGACAGGGGGAAGACGCGGCCACTGCGGACAAGAGTGAGACACATGGCGGATAACGGCAAATCAGAGGTGAACAGATTTGTCTATTACGCCGTGGGCGTTGCTGCCCTCGGCGGCCTGCTCTTTG